>NZ_JBEZED010000006.1:208490-236114 GCF_040648675.1 Micromonospora sp. NPDC049101
GCCGCGCTGGCGGTCGGCTGGTTGGGCCGGGTCGGCTCGTCCTCGTCCGGCGGAGTCGTTCGGGTGACGACCCCGATGGTCGGCTCGTCGGAGTGGCCGGGGATCGGAACGGTCTGCGGCTCCGACGGCTGGTGGGCCAGCCAGGCCGGGTGGATCACGTCGGCGGTCGGTGCCTCCGGTGCTCGTACCTCGGTGGTCGACGGCTGCGGGGTCGCTGCCGGCGGCGGAGTGTCCCAGGTGGAGCGCTGCGCCTCCCAGACCGGAAGCGCCGCCCCGGAGGTCGGCGTGCCGGCACCGGAAACCGGAGCGGACGCGCCGGAGACAGGCGCGGTGGCCTCGGTGACGCCGGCCTCGGCGGTCGGCTTCGGCGGCCCCGACCGGCCCGAGCGCAGTGCGCCGACCAGCCCGAAGACCCCGATCAGGATGAGGGCGCTGGCCAGGAACCAACCGACCGCCGGCAGCGCGAACCCGAGTATCTGGGCGAGCAGCCACCAGGCCGACAGCGCCAGGAACACGAGCCCGAAGGCGAACGACACCAGATCCGTGCGGTGAGCCTTCACCGGGTCACCTCCAGGTTGCCAGCGTTGACGTGGATGTACAGGCGCAGCTTCCCGCCGCCGGCACCGTCGGCGCCGAGGTCGGTGGACTCCTGCTGGCGGCCGTCCAGCCCGCCGGAATGGTTGCCGAAGACGATGGCGTCGCCGGCGTTGACGTCGGCCACCGTGGTGACGTCCACGTTCGGCGGGACGACCACCGTCGCCTTGCCGAAGTTGATGGCGACCGTCACCTGGCTGTCCCGTTTCGCGAAGTCGATCCCCCGCAGGTCGAGTACGGCGTCACCGAAGCTGTTCTCGTACCGGTCGGCAAGATCGCGGTAGTCGGTGGGCGCCCAGGTCACCGCGCCGTCGACCCCGCGGATCCGGTCGTAGGACTCGGCGACCGTCCCCGTGCCCAGCGCCGCCGCGGTCACCAGCCCGAGCGCGATGAGCCAGCGGGCCCGCCCGAACCAGGTGCCGACCAGCAGACCCAGCCCGATCGTGGCCAGCGCGGCCGCGAAGTACGCCGAGGCGCTGATGGCGAAGACGTCGAGCAGGTCGAGTAGGGCGACCACACCGAGGGCCAGGAAGATCAGGGAGAAGGTCACCGCGCCGAGCGGCGAACGCTCCTTGGGGCGCTTCGGTGGCTTCGGTGGCTTCGGCGGACGGGCAGCGGCCGGGGGCGGCGAAGCGTACGGGCCGTGTGGCGCGAACGGGGGGCGGTATCCGGACGCCGGGGCGGCGGTCGGATAGCCGGGCGCGGCAGCGGGTGCGCCGGTCACCGGCGCCGTCGGCCATCCGACGCTGGGCGTGTGGGTGACCGGCCAGCCGGCTCCGGCAACAGTCGGGTCGGCCGGTTGCCCGGACACCGGCTGGGCCGGGGCGGCCGGGGATACGTCGTACGCCGGGGTGGTGACGGTGGGCGGCCCCGCCATGGTCGTGGCGGCGTACGCCGGAGCACCGCTGACCACCGTTGTGGTCGTGGCCAGCGGGGTGGTCGACGGCGGCACGTCGTACGACGGCGCGGGCCAGGTCACCGGCGGGACCGGGCCGGGCGGGTTGCCGGACGGTGCCGGCCCTCCCGGGGTGCCCGGCTGTGGGTTGCGGCTGTCCCGGTTGAGCAGCAGCGCGCCGGCGACCAGGATGGCCGCGCCGAGCAGCACCGCGCGGAAGGCGTCGGTGACGATGTAACCGAAGCTGGCCGCGACCAGGATGCCCAGGATGATGACGGTCACCGGCGACATGCTGGAACGACCGCGGCCGAGCATGGACTCGATCGGGGACGCGGTGTCGCCCTCGTTCGGGATGATCAACCACGCGGCGACGTACACCAGGATGCCGATGCCACCGAAGAACCCGAGCACCGCGAGCAGCACCCGCCAGAGCACCGGATCGGTGTTGGTGGCTCGTCCGATCGCCGCGCAGACACCGGCCAGATACCGCCCCTCGCGCGGCCGGACCAACCCGTACCGCGAGGTGAAACCGGTGCCGGTGAACGGCGGCGGCGCGGACGGACCCGGACCACCCGGCCCGGGTGGCGTGCCGGGGGCCCCGTAGCCGGTGCCGGCCGCGAACCCCGGGCCCGGGTAGTGGCCCCCGGTGGGTGGCGGGTAGCCGCCGGCTGGATCGGCTGGCGTGCTGCCGGTGTCCGGGCCGGGGCCGGTGTACGGACCGAACGCGCTGGGCGCGGTCCATTCGGCGGGCGTCGCGGTGGGCGGGGGCGGGGGCGGTGCTGAACCACCCGGCTGTGTCGACCCCGGTCGGGGCGGCGGGGCAGCTTCCTCGGTCATGCTTCGATCCTGCTGCCCGGTGAGCCCGAGCGACCTCAGGACACGACCCTGACCCCACCCTGAGATCCGGCGGCCGGAATGTCGGGGGCGTCCCCGTGGTCGTGGGCGCCGCAGCGTGTGACGATCGGATCACCGACCCGCGCCACACCCGCCACCGTGACCAGGGAGCCTCCGATCAGCACCGTGACTCCATCCCCGCGCCTCTACCGCGCCCCCGAGCACCGGATGGCCGCCGGCGTCGCCGCCGGTATCGCCGACCATCTCGGCATCTCGGTGCTGCGGGTGCGCGTCGCGTTCATGGTGCTGCTCGGCCTGAGTGGGCTCGGCCTGCTGCTCTACGCGGCCTTCTGGGCGGTGGTGCCGCTGCGGCCCGGCGACACCGCGGTGCCGCCCCGGCGCGACGTCGCCCAGCTCCTGCCGTTCGTGGGGATCGGGCTCGGTGTCCTGTTGATCCAGGTGATGGTCTTCGACTCGGTCGGCGCGGCCGGCACCGCCGGTTGGCTCGTGGCCATCATCGCGGTCGGCGCCGGGGTCATCTGGCACCAGTCCGCACCCGAACGGCGGCGGCAGTGGGGCGAGGCGATGCCGGTGCCCTGGCTGGGCGCGGTCGTCGAGGAGAGCGACCGGCGGGCGTTCGTGCTCCGGTTCATCGGCGGTGGGGTGCTCGTCGCGGTCGGCATCATCGGTGTCGCGGCGGTCTACTCGCCGGCGCAGAACTTCGATGCGGTGATCAACGGCGTGATCTTCGCGCTGGTCGGGCTGGCGGGTGTCGGCGTGGTCGCCGCGCCCGTGCTGTGGCGGACGTACAGCCAGCTCCGCTCGGAGCGCGAGGGGCGCATCCGTGAGCAGGAGCGGGCCGAGTTGGCCGCCATGGTGCACGACCAGGTGCTGCACACGTTGGCGCTGATCCAGCGCAACGCCAGCGACGTCAAGATGGTGCAGCGGCTGGCCAGGGGGCAGGAGCGTTCCCTGCGCAACTGGCTCTACAAGCCCACCGCGTCGCCGAACGAGCGCTTCGCCGCCGCGCTGGAGCAGGCCGCCGCCGAGGTCGAGGACACCTACGCGATCACCGTGGAGGCGGTCGTGGTGGGCGACCGGGAGACCGACGAGAAGGTCGGTGCGCTGGTCGCGGCCGCGCGGGAGGCGCTGGTGAACGCGGCCCGGCACGCCGGCGTGCAGACTGTCTCGCTGTACGCCGAGGTGGAGCCCGAACAGGTAAGCGTCTTCGTCCGGGATCGGGGGAAGGGCTTCGATCCGGATACCGTGGAGGACCACCGGCACGGCGTACGCGGCTCGATCATCGGGCGGATGAAGCGGCACGGCGGACGGGCCGAAATCCGGTCCGGCCCGGGGGAGGGGACCGAGGTCCGGTTGATCCTGCCGATCTCCCGGGACTCGTCCGCAGCGGAGAGGAACAGATGACCATGGCCGAGCAGCCGACCGAGCACCTCGACCCGGCCCAGGCCCGCCCCGAGCGGCTCCGGGTGTTCCTGGTGGACGACCACGCCATGTTCCGGGCCGGGGTGCGCGCGGAGTTGGGCGCCCACGTCGAGGTGGTGGGCGAGGCGAGCACGGTGGCCGAGGCGGTCACCCGGATCGCGGCTGTCGGACCGGACGTGGTGCTGCTCGACGTGCACATGCCCGACGGCGGCGGTCGCGCGGTGCTGGAGGCGATGCGGCGTACGCACCCGCAGGTCAAGTTCCTGGCGCTGAGCGTCTCCGACGCGGCGGAGGACGTGATCGGGTTGATCCGTGCCGGTGCCCGGGGCTACGTGACCAAGACCATCTCCCCGGACGAGCTGGCCGCGGCGATCCGCCGTGTCGCCGACGGGGACGCGGTGTTCAGCCCACGGCTGGCCGGGTTCGTGCTGGATGCCTTCGCGGCCCGGCCGGACGCCCCGGTGGCCGACCCGGAGCTGGACCAGCTCACCAACCGTGAACGGGAGGTGCTGCGGCTGCTGGCCCGGGGGTACGCGTACAAGGAGATCGCCAAGGAGCTGTTCATCTCCATCAAGACGGTGGAGACGCACGTGTCGAACGTGCTCCGCAAGCTGCAGATGTCCAACCGCTACGAGCTCTCCCGGTGGGCGGCGGATCGCCGGCTGGTGTGATCTCGCCCCGCCCGGGGCCGAGGATCAGACAGACGATCATCGCGCCCTCGTCCACCCAGCCGGTGATCGTGTCCGTGCAGCCGTAGTCGACCTGTCCGGATGGGTCGAAATGCGGGTGGTGTTGGACGTCCTATCGGGCAGAGGTGGGCCCGGGGCCGGCGGGCGGCCCAGGGTCACTTCTTCGGGCGGCGCAACGTATTTCCTGCTCAGTGCGGCCTACGTCGACCGTTTTATGATCATTTTTCAAGTATCGGCGACGTGGCGGGCAACTAACGGCTTGATAACGGCACCTTCACGGAAGAGGCCAGTTGGTGTCACAGTGGCAGCACCTCACCATCGGTGTGTGGCACTCCGTACGGCCCATGACCATGTCCCCGCCCTTCGCGGCGGCTCGTGGCCGTGCCTTCTGCGTCGTGTCACGCCTCGTTGGTGGGGGAGCCCGGCGGATCGGAACATCAGGGGTGTCTCCAACTTCCCTGTGGTCCCGGCGACCCGCGCCCCGGGGTGGTCGGGCGGTGTCACCCCCAAACGTGCGTGAAACCCACGACGGAACCTGGTTAGAAAGAGGAGGCCCCTCGGAATGAGAGTCTCGAAGCGGGCGACGAGCGCGATCGCGCTCAGCGCGGCTGCCGCGCTTGTCGCGAGCGGTTGCTCGAGCGGTGGCGACGGCGATACTGCCGCCAGCGGCGACGGCGCGATTGTCATCCACGGTGTCCAGCCGGAGAACCCGCTGGTCCCGTCGAACACCACGGAGACCGGCGGCGGCAAGATCGTCGACTGGCTGTGGACCGGCCTGGTCGAGTACCCGAACGACGGTGGGGCCCCGCGTAACGCGCTTGCGGAGTCCATCAACACCACGGACTCCAAGGTCTTCACGATCAAGATCAAGAAGGGTACCAAGTTCCACGACGGTACCGAGGTGAAGTCGAAGAACTTCGTCGACGCCTGGAACTGGGCCGCCTACTCGCCGAACGGCGCGCAGAACGGCAGTTTCTTCTCCGACATCCAGGGCTTCGACCAGACCTACACGTCGGACCCGGACGGCGCGGACGGCCCGAAGAAGGCCCCCGCCCCGGCCGCCGAGAAGATGTCCGGCCTGAAGGTCATCGACGAGCAGACCTTCGAGGTCACCCTGGCGGCGCCGACCGCGGTCTTCCCGACCAAGCTCGGCTACGCGGCCTTCATGCCGCTGCCGGATGCCTTCTTCACCATGAAGCCCGAGGAGTTCGGCAAGAAGCCGATCGGCAACGGCCCGGTGAAGTTCGTGTCGTGGGATGACAACGTCCTCGTCAAGCTGACGCGCTTCGACGACTACAACCTTCGCGACAAGATGAAGGTCAAGGACGTCGACGTCAAGCTGTACCAGGACGAGACGGCCGCCTACGCCGACCTGCTGTCCAACACCCTCGACTTCATGGAGGTCATCCCCACCTCGGCGCTCGCCGGCGACAAGTGGAAGACCGACCTCGGTGAGCGGGGCCGCAACACCGTCACGCCGACGACCGCGTTGATCGCGTTCCCGCTCTACGACAAGCGCTTCCAGAACGCGAAGCTGCGCCGCGCCGTGTCCCTGTCGATCAACCGGCAGGAAATCTCGGACAAGATCTTCTTCGGCACCCGTAAGCCGGCCGACAGCTGGGCGAACCCGCTGACCCCGGGCGCCAAGCCGGGCAACTGCACCGCCTGCAAGTTCGACGTGGCCACGGCCAAGACGCTGCTCGCCGAGGCCGGTGGCTTCTCCGGTGAGATGGTCTTCTACTACAACTCGGACTCCAGCCACAAGGACTGGATGGACGCCGTTGCGCAGCAGATCAAGACCAACCTCGGCATCAACGCTCGGGCCGAGGGCGTGCCGACCTTCGCGGTCTTCCGGCAGAACGTGAACGCCCACTCGATGAAGGGCCCGTACCGCGCTGCCTGGCAGCAGGACTACCCGGACGTCGAGAACTGGATCAACCCGCTGTACGTCACGGGTGGCTCCTCGAACGACGGCCTCTACAGCAACAAGGAGGTCGACGCCCTGGCGAAGCAGGCCAGCGCCGCGCCGAGCCTGGAGGCTTCGCACGAGGCGTTCGTCAAGGCCGTCGAGAAGGTCGACCAGGACGTCCCGAGCATCCCGATCTACTTCTACGGCCAGCAGTCCGGCCACTCGGAGAAGATCAAGAAGCTCGAGCTGAACAACGTCGGCGAACTCGACATCACCTCGGTCGAGCTCTGATCCGAACGGTCTGACCCCGGGTCGGGCTCGCCACATCCGGTGAGCCCGACCCGGGGCCGTTCCGCGATCGGGTGTTACAACACTCGATGCGCACGTTGTCACCACCGTGTCGGCCGTCCGACGCGCCCCCTGTCTGGAGGACCACCCCATGGGCCGTTATCTGTTGAGACGGCTGCTCCAACTCGTGCCCGTCTTCATCGGTACGACGTTCTTGATCTACTGGCTCGTCTGGGCCGTCCCCGGCGATCCGTTCGCCGGCAAGTGCGGCGAGCGCCGCTGCCCGGACCAGTACATCGCCTTCATGACCGAGAAGTACCACCTCGACCAGAACGTCTTCGTGCAGTACGGCAACTACATGAAGAATCTGCTCCAGGGTGACTTCGGTCAGACGTTCTCGCAACGCGAAATCGGCGACATCATCGCCACGGCGTACCCGAACACGCTGAAGCTGGCCCTGGTGGCGCTCGCCATCGAGGCCGTGATCGGCCTGGGCGCCGGCGTGCTGACCGGTCTGCGCCGCAACGGCTTCCTGGACAACCTTGTCCTGGTCTCCACGCTCTTCCTGATCGCGCTGCCGGTCTTCGTCGTCGGCTTCGTTCTTCAGTGGCTGCTGGGCGTGCAGTGGGGCATCGTCAAGCCGACCGTCTCCTCCGAGATGCGGTTGTCCGAGCTGATCGTGCCGGGCTTCGTGCTCGGCAGCGCGTCGGTCGCCTACATCGCCCGCGTGGCACGAACCAGCATCGCGGAGAACCGCCGCGCCGACTATGTGCGCACCGCGATCGCCAAGGGTCTGCCGATGCGGCGGGTGGTGGGCGTGCACCTGCTGCGCAACTCGCTCATCCCGGTGGTCACCCTGCTCGGCACCGACCTCGGCGCCCTGATGGGCGGCGCGATCGTCACCGAGGGAATCTTCGGCATCAACGGTATCGGCCGTGCGGTCTACCGCGCGATCGTCACCAAGGAGAGCGCTACCGTGGTAGGGATCGTGGTCGTCCTCGTGCTGGTCTATCTCGTGATGAACCTGCTGGTTGACCTGCTCTACGCCGCCCTGGACCCGAGGATCCGTTATGAGTGACCCAAGCACCGCGTCGATCGTCAGTACCCCTGGCGCGCACCCGACCGACTCCGCCGCCCCCGCCACCCTGGGCGCGCCGCAGAGTAACGAGAAGCCCCGGGGTCTGCTCGGCGACGCCTGGCGGGACCTCCGGCGCAAGCCGCTGTTCTGGATCTCCTCCACGCTGATCGTGGTCTTCGTGCTGATGGCACTCTTCCCGGCCCTGTTCGCGCCGGGCGACCCGATCAACGGGTCGCTGTCCCGCAGCCTGGGCAAGGCGTCCGGGGACGCCTGGTTCGGGTACGACCTGCAGGGCCGCGACGTCTACGCTCGCGTCATCTACGGCGCCAGCGCCTCCATCCAGGTCGCCGTGCTCGCCGTGCTCGGCACCCTGCTGGTGGGTGGCACCATGGGCATCATCTCCGGCTACCGTGGTGGCTGGGTGGACGGGCTGCTGAGCCGGATCGCCGACGTGTTCTTCGGCCTGCCGTTCGTGCTCGGTGCGATCGTCATCCTGACCACGTTCAACGGCTCGGGTTCCGGCAACAGCAAAGTCAAGATCATGGGCCTGGTGACCATCTCCCTGATCGTGCTGAGCTGGCCGGTCGTGATGCGACTCATGCGTTCCTCGGTGCTCGCCACCAAGGAGGCCGACTACATCGTCGCGGCCCGCGCGCTGGGTGCCGGCACCGGCCGGATCATCCTCAAGCACCTGCTGCCGAACTCCCTGGCGCCACTGCTGGTCTACGGCACGATCATGGTCGGCTCGTTCATCGGCGCCGAGGCCACGCTGTCCTTCCTGGGCGTCGGCCTGAAGTCGCCGGTGGTCTCCTGGGGCATCATGATCAGCGACGGTAAGGACTTCCTCCGGGTCGCGCCAGGGCTGGTCTTCTTCCCCGCCGCGTTCCTCGTCACCGCAGTGCTGAGCTTCGTGATGCTCGGTGAGGCGGTCCGCGAGGCCCTCGATCCGAAACTCCGCTAGGGGATATCCAGTGTCCGACATTCTCGTGTCCGAGCAGTCCGTGCCGGGACCCGGCGGGTCCGGTCGCCCCTCCGGTCGCCTGCTCGAGGTCGACGACCTGCGGGTGGAGTTCCGCACCCGGGACGGCGTCGCAAAGGTCATCAACGGGGTCACGTACCACGTCGACGCGGGGGAGACCCTCGCCGTGCTCGGCGAGTCCGGCTCCGGCAAGAGCGTCACCGCGCAGACCATCATGGGCATCCTCGACACGCCGCCCGGCTTCGTCACCGGCGGTCAGGTTCGCTTCCAGGGCAAGGACATGCTCACCATGTCCGACGAGGCGCGTCGCCGCATCCGTGGCGAGGGCATCGCGATGATCTTCCAGGACGCGCTCTCCGCGCTGAACCCCGTCTTCACCGTCGGGTTCCAGATCGCCGAGCAGTTCCGGGTCCGGCGGGGTATGGGTCGCGCCGAGGCCAAGAAGCGCGCGATCGACATGCTCGACCAGGTCAAGATTCCGAACGCCAAGGGCCGGTTCAACAACTACCCACACCAGTTCTCCGGTGGTATGCGGCAGCGCGCGATGATCGCGATGTCGCTGGCACTCGACCCGGAGGTGCTGATCGCGGACGAGCCGACCACCGCGCTCGACGTGACAGTGCAGGCCCAGATCATGGACCTGCTCGCCGAGCTCCAGCGTGAGCGGCAGATGGGCATGATCCTGATCACCCACGACCTCGGCGTGGTCGCCGACGTCGCGGACCGGATCGCGGTCATGTACGCGGGCCGGATCGTCGAGGAAGCCGACGTGTACGAGCTGTACGCCAAGCCGGCGCACCCGTACACGATCGGTCTGATCGACTCGATCCCGCGCCTGGACGAGAAGGGGCAGCAGCTCCGGACGATCAAGGGCCTCCCGCCGAACCTGATGAACATCCCGCCGGGCTGCCCGTTCAACCCGCGCTGCCCCATGGCTCAGCCGGTGTGCCGGGAGAAGGTCCCGCCGCTGCTGCAGGTCGGGCCCGCCCGGGCCAGCGCCTGCCACTTCGCCGAGGAGCTGGTGAACCGTGACTGAGAACATCCTCGAGGTCCGTGACCTGGTCAAGCACTACCCCGTCACGCAGGGTGTGGTGTTCAAGAAGACCGTGGGTCAGGTCAAGGCGGTGGACGGCGTCTCGTTCGGTCTGCGCGCCGGTGAGACGCTCGGTGTGGTCGGCGAGTCCGGCTGCGGCAAGTCGACCCTCGCCCGGGTTCTGATGAACCTGGAGAAGCCGACCTCCGGCAGCGTGATGTACAAGGACCAGGACACCTCGAAGCTGTCCGGCGGGGCGCTGCGGCGTCTGCGCCGGCAGATCCAGCTGGTCATGCAGGACCCGTACACCTCGCTGAATCCGCGGATGACCGTTGGTGACCTGCTCGGTGAGCCGTTCGAGATCCACCCGGAGGTGGCGCCGAAGGGCAGCCGTCGGGCCAAGGTCCGGGAGTTGCTGGACCTGGTCGGGCTCAACCCGGAGCACATCAACAGGTACCCGCACCAGTTCTCCGGCGGTCAGCGGCAGCGCATCGGCATCGCCCGCGCGCTCGCCCTGCGGCCCGAGATCATCGTCTGCGACGAGCCGGTGTCGGCCCTGGACGTCTCCATCCAGGCCCAGGTGATGAACCTGCTGGAAAAGCTCCAGAGCGAGTTCGGGCTCTCGTACGTCTTCATCGCGCACGACCTGTCGGTGGTCCGCCACCTCTCGGACCGGGTCGCGGTGATGTACCTCGGCAAGGTCGTCGAGATCGGCACCGAGGACGAGATCTACGAGCGGCCGACCCACCCGTACACCCAGGCTCTGCTCTCGGCGGTGCCGGTTCCGGACCCGACGCAGCGGAACAACAAGACGATCATCCGGCTCACGGGTGACGTGCCGTCGCCGATCAGCCCGCCCTCGGGCTGCCGGTTCCGGACCCGCTGCTGGAAGGCACAGGACGTCTGCGCCGAGCAGGTGCCGCTGCTGGAGATCCGACGGGACTCGGACCACCCGAGTGCCTGCCACTTCGCGGAACGGCGCGAGATCGTCGCCACCCACGAGGCCTGAGTCATCCGAGACCGCCTGCCGACGTCACCACGACGACGGCAGGCGGTTTCGTCTGTCCGTGGCCGGGCCGGCCGGCCCGGGCTCGCCACCGGCGGGGCGGCTCAGAGCGGGCCGCGGCCGGCGCGGAGCAGCAGCAGGGCCAACTGGGTGCCGTCGGCGCCGAGGGCGACCCGGAACCGCTCCAGGATCTTCCGCTCGCGCGAGAGCACCAGACGCGTCCCGCCGGAGGCCATCCGGGTCGCCCCGACCTCCTGGGACAACGCGGCCCGCTCCTGCCAGAGCGCGATCATCGCATTGTCGATCTCGTCGATCCGTTCCCTGATCTGCACGATCCGCGCGGAGGCGGTGGGTTCCTCGGTGCCGGTCCGTGCCTCGACCGGCCCGGCGTTGTCGACCGCCGGGGGCGCGGACACCGCCGGCTCGGTCCCGTTCGGCACGGGCTGCTCCGCCTCGGGTCGGGTCGGGCCGCCGCTCTGCTCCATCACGTCTGTCATCATCGGGTACCTCTCGCACTGTGGTGCCCGGTGCCCGGAACCCGGGACGGAAAAAGCCCCGGACTCCAGGAGCCCGGGGCTTTGCAGGTCTGAATCGATCAGGCGCGACCCACGGCAGCCGGACTCCCGGTGCCATAGTAAAAGTGGTAGCGCGCAGCGATCACGCTGATGAGTATGCCCACGTCGGCGCCTGCCGCGCAAGGATCCGGCGGCCCCTTCCTCGCGTCGCGGCGCAGCGGGGCGGGGCAGTGTCTGACCGGCGGCATAGACTTGTCGGGCGATGCATCCTCTCTTCGACATTCCCGCGTCCCCGCCTGCGCCGGAGTCCGCGCCGGCCCGCCCGCACCGACCCGGGCCGGCCCCCGTGCGCCTCGATCCGCAGCAGCTGCTCGCCGGGCTGAACGGGCCACAGCGCGACGCGGTCACCCACGCCGGCTCGCCGCTGCTGATCGTTGCCGGCGCCGGGTCCGGCAAGACCCGGGTGCTCACGCACCGGATCGCCTACCTGCTCGCCGCACGGGACGTCCATCCCGGTGAGATCATCGCGATCACCTTCACCAACAAGGCCGCCGGCGAGATGAAGGAGCGCGTCGCCGCGCTGGTGGGTCCCCGGGCCCGCCTGATGTGGGTGTCGACGTTCCACTCCGCGTGCGTCCGGATCCTGCGCGCCGAGCACGAGCACGCCGGCCTCAAGTCGACGTTCTCGATCTACGACGCGGACGACTCCCGCCGGCTGATGCAGTTGGTCACCCGCGAGCTCGATCTCGACCCGAAGCGCTACCCGGCGCGCGGGCTTGCCGCCCAGGTCTCCAACCTCAAGAACGAGCTGGTCGACCCGGAGCAGTTCGCGGCGCGGGCCACCGGGCCCAACGAGCGGGCGTTGGCCGAGGCGTACACGCTCTACCAGCGCCGGCTGCGTGAGGCGCACGCACTGGACTTCGACGACCTGATCATGACCACGGTGCATCTGCTCCAGTCGCACCCGCACGTCGCGGAGAGCTACCGGCGGCGCTTCCGGCACGTGCTGGTGGACGAATACCAGGACACCAACCACGCCCAGTACATCCTGATCAAGGAGCTGGTCTCCGGCACCGAGGGGGTGGAACCGGCCGAGCTGTGCGTGGTCGGCGACGCCGACCAGTCGATCTACGCGTTCCGGGGCGCGACGATCCGCAACATCCTGGAGTTCGAGCGGGACTACACCAACGCCCGCACGATCCTGCTGGAGCAGAACTACCGCTCCACCCAGACCATCCTCAACGCGGCCAACGCGGTGATCGACCGCAACACCTCCCGCAAGCCCAAGCGGCTGTGGAGCGAGGCCGGCGCCGGTGAGCAGATCGTCGGCTACGTGGCCGACACCGAGCACGCCGAGGCCGACTGGGTGGCCCGGGAGATCGACCGGTTGGTCGACGCCGACGAGACCCGCCCCGGCGACGTCGCGGTCTTCTACCGCACCAACGCACAGTCCCGCGTCTTCGAAGAGGTGTTCATCCGCGTCGGCCTGCCCTACAAGGTGGTCGGCGGGGTGCGCTTCTACGAGCGCAAGGAGGTCCGCGACGCCCTTGCGTACCTGCGTTCGGTGGTCAACGACGACGACACGGTGAGCCTGCGGCGGGTCCTCAACACCCCCCGCCGGGGCATCGGCGACCGGGCCGAGGCGTGTGTCGAGGCGCTCTCCAACCGGGACCGGATCTCGTTCGGCGCGGCGCTGCGCCGGGCCCGGGAGGCGCCGGGCATCTCCAGCCGGGCGGCCAACGGCATCGGCGACTTCGTGGCGCTGCTCGACGGGGCCCGGGAGTTGGCCGAGACCGGCACCCCGGAAGAGGTGCTGGAGGCGCTGCTGACCCGCTCGGGTTACCTCACCGAGCTGGAGGAGAGCCTGGACCCGCAGGACGCCGGCCGGGTGGACAACCTCCAGGAGTTGGTCAGCGTCGCCCGGGAGTACACCGAGCGGATCGAGGCGCTGGGCGAGGAGGGGGAGCGGGCCACCCTCGCCGGCTTCCTGGAGCAGGTGGCGTTGGTCGCCGACGCCGACCAGATTCCCTCCGACGACCCCGACCACCAGGGTGTGGTCACGCTGATGACGTTGCACACCGCCAAGGGCCTGGAGTTCCCGGTGGTGTTCCTGACCGGGCTGGAGGACGGCGTCTTCCCGCACCTGCGCTCGCTCGGCGACACCCGCGAGTTGGAGGAGGAGCGCCGACTGGCGTACGTCGGCATCACCCGCGCCCGACAGCGGCTCTACCTCTCCCGGGCGGTGACCCGCTCGGCCTGGGGGCAACCGTCCTACAACCCGCCGTCGCGGTTCCTGGAGGAGCTGCCGACCGAGTTGGTGCACTGGGAGCGCACCGAAGGGTCGTACACCTCGTGGGCTGGCGGGGGCGGCGGCGTCGGCGGCCGCGCGGACCGCGCGCCCGGCGCGCGTGGCAACTTCACCGGGGGTACGCCGAAGGCGGCCCAGTTGGCGCAACGGCTCGGCGTGGACGCCAGCCGGCTGACCACGGCCAGTGAGCTGCCGCAGGGGCCCAAGGTGTCGGCCGGCGACCGGGTCAACCACCAGCGGTACGGGCTGGGGCGGGTGCTGGCCGTGGAGGGGCACGGCCCGGGTGCCCGAGCGCAGATCGACTTCGGCGACCAGACCATGTGGCTGGTGCTCCGGCACGCCCCGGTCGACAAACTCTGACCGGCCCCGGATGACGGCAGGGGTGGCCTCCGGTGCGACGGAGACCACCCCTGTCCGGATGTCGCGCTGGCTCAGCAGCCCAGGTCCACGCCGTGCGCCCGCATGAACGGGGCCGGGTCGATCTGGTTCCACATGCCCTGGTGCACCTCGAAGTGCAGGTGCGGGCCGGTGGCATCGCCGGTCGCGCCCTCGTACCCGATGACCTGGCCGGCCTTGACCTGCTGGCCGACGGTCACCGCGATGCGGCTCTGGTGGGCGTAGTGGGTCAGGTACCCGTTGCCGTGGTCGATGAAGACGGAGTTGCCGTACCCGTCGGCGGCGTCACCGGCCTGGGTCACGGTGCCGGCGGCCGCGGCGCGGATCGGCGTGCCGGAGGGCAGCGCCAGGTCGATGCCGGCGTGCAGGGCCCCCCAGCGCTGCCCGTAGCAGGAGGTGACGGCGGCGCCCGGCATCGGGTTGACCCAGGCGGGGGTGGGCTTGGTGGTCTTCTTCGGCTTCGGCTTGGCCTTCGCGGCGGCCGTCTTCGTGGGTGCCGGGCTGGCGCTTGTCGCGGCCGGGCCCGGGGTGGGGCTGACCGAGGGGGTGATCGGCGTGCTCGACTCGCGAACGGAGCGGTCGGCCCGGCTGGCGGCCTCGTTGCGGGCCTGCGCGTCGAGGGAGACGGCGGCGGGTGCCGGGCGGTCGCTGCCGGTGGTGGCGACGACGACGCCACCGAGGCCGAGGGCTACCAGAGCGGCCGCACCGGCCACGATGAGGCGGTTGCGTCGGCCGGAGCGCCGCGGCTGCTCGGTCTGGGCGGTGTCGGGGGTGTTCTCGTTCTGGACGGGGCTGTCTTCCTGCACGGCGGACCTTCACAGTCGAGGGGCACTTGACCTCGAAATACTGGTGTCGAGCCGGGCCGGGGGCGGGATGGGGACCTGGTGGCCCGGCGCTGGACGGCGGCTTGCCTGCCCGAATATGACCCACTCTGTGGCACTACGACCGGAAACGTGATCATGCGGTACGGTGTCGCCGCTCACAATCTCCACTGTGACCTGGAAGACATCGCCCCACGAAAAACCGCCCGGATCGACAGATCCGGGCGGTCAACGGTCGGTACGCAGCGTCAGGAGCCGGCTACCTCGCTGTAGATTGCCTCGACTTGCAGCTTGATGTCCACTCCGCGGTCCTGCAGGAACGGCACCGGGTCGATCGGCTTGCCCTTGACATGGATCTCAAGGTGCAGGTGGGTGCCGTAGGCGTGACCGGTCTGGCCGACGAGGCCGAGCTGGTCGCCGGCCTTGATCTGCTGGCCTTCCTTGACACTGACCGCGGAGGAGTGGCCGTAGATGGCCTCGCTGCCGTCGGCGTGCTGCACGATCACGGCGTTGCCGTACCCACCGAACCAGCCGGCCTTGGTGACCAGACCGTCGTGGATCGCGACGTAGGGCGTGCCCTCGCCGGCGACCAGGTCCACGCCGGTGTGCATCTTGCCCCAACGCATCCCGTAGGGGGAGTTGAAGTCGTAGCCCTGCAGCGGCAGCAGCCACACCTCGGGCTCGGCGCTGTCCTTGCTACGGCTGTCCCGCGAGGCGCGGTCGGCGTTGTCCGCACGGGCCGCGGCGTCCTGGCTGGTGACCGACGCCTGCTTGAGCTCGTCGAGCACCGTCGGGCTGACGTCCTTGGCGTCCGGCAGGGCGCTCGCGCCGAGCGCGACGATGCCGGCCCCGACGAAGGCGGTGGTGACGACAGCGGCGTAACGGCTGCGCGGTGGGGTGGGCACACGGCGACGACCGCGATATCGATCGGGCTCAGACGACAGGCGCTGGCGCACGCACACCCTCCGTTGTCGGGGTTCCGAAGCGGCCGGTGGGCGTTCGTGAAGCTCCAGTGAACGTCCGCTGACCGCGTCGTCACCCGTCCATGGACCTGATGACAACCGTGGACACGTTAGCCAACCACCAGACGAGTCACAAGCTAGAGCGAGAAATTGGCGTGTCGATCTGTCCGTTTGCGTCCGTGATTGTCATGCATCGTGACGCCGAACGGTGCCCATGTTGCTGCCCGTTCGTCGCCGAGCGTGACCGGTCCGGCGGAGTCGTCCGACTTGACTGCGGGTCGTGCCGCAACGCGCCGGACAACGCCGGATCACCACGCCGGGCGGTGCCGGATCACCACGCCCCGGCGGTGCCGGATGGCCTCGGCGGGTCTCTTCGGGCTGCGCGGTGGTCGCACCGCGCGGTTGACTGGTCGCGGAGCCGGTTTCCGGCCCGGATTTCCCGGGCCGGGTCCGCCGGGTTACCGTTCGTTCAGGTGAAGGCCGTGGAGCCGGTGAAAGGTGTGCGCTGATGAGCTCTCGTATTCGGGTCGTCGTCGCCAAGCCCGGCCTGGACGGCCACGACCGGGGCGCGAAGGTCGTCGCGCGTGCCCTGCGCGACGCGGGGATGGAGGTCGTCTACACCGGCCTGCACCAGACTCCCGAGCAGATCGTGGAGACCGCCATCCAGGAGGATGCCGACGCGGTCGGCCTGTCCGTGCTCTCCGGTGCGCACATGACGCTCTTCCGGCGGGTGCTGGAGCTGCTCGGTGAGCGGGACGCCCGCGACATCGTCGTGTTCGGTGGCGGCATCATCCCGAACGGCGACATTCCCGAGTTGGAGAAGCTGGGCGTCGCCAAGATCTTCACGCCGGGCGCCACCACTCAGGCGATCGTCGAGTGGGTCCGCGAGAACGTCGCGCAGCCGGTTTCCTGAGCCTCGTCGGGGCGGCCTGCCCGGCGACAGCCTCGTCGGGGCGGCCTGCTCGGCGACAGCCTCGTCGGGGCGGTCTGCTCGGCGACCGGATTTGGGCACGGGGGAGGGGCCGGACGCACCCCTCACACGTCCGGCCCCTCTATGCACGATGCCCCGCCGCCACCCCTCGACCGACAGGGCATCGGCCGTATCCCGTCTTTGCGCTGCTCAGCGCTCCGACATCTGACTCAACGAGGCCCCCACGGCCGGGTTACGCAACCAGGGCAACATCGCCCGGACGGTGGATGCGGCCGGCGTCCCGGCCGGAATCCGGCCGCTACCGATGTCCGGTTGTGCATTACCGCACACCGCGCACCCGCTCGGTTGCCGGCGGTGCCGACCTCGCTAGGCTGCGGCCAATGGCCTGTTTCAACTGATGACAGGCGTCAAACTGTTTTTTGAACGCTGGTGGCGGCGCGACGGCGCGCCGCGGAGACGGGACGGGACGGGACGCGCAATCGTGGACCTGTACGAGTACCAGGGGCGGGACCTGTTCGAGCGGCACGGCTTGCCCGTGTTGGCCGGCGGCGTCGCCACTACCCCGGAAGAGGCCCGAGCGATCGCCGAACGCCTCGGCGGTCGCGTGGTCGTCAAGGCACAGGTGAAGGTCGGCGGCCGCGGTAAGGCCGGCGGCGTCAAGCTGGCCGAGGGCGCCGAGGAGACGGTGGCCCGCGCCACCGACATCCTCGGCATGGACATCAAGGGCCACACCGTCCACAAGGTCATGATCACGGTGACCGCGGACGTGGCCGAGGAGTACTACTTCTCGTACCTGCTCGACCGGGCGAACCGCACCTTCCTCTGCATCGCCAGCGTTGCCGGCGGCATGGACATCGAGCAGGTCGCCGCCGACACCCCCGACAAGGTGGTGAAGGCCCCGATCGACGCCGTGCACGGCGTGGACGAGGCCAAGGCCCGCGAGATCGTGACCGCCGCCGGGTTCCCGGCCGAGGTCGCCGACCAGGTGGTCGAGATCGCCGTGGGCCTGTGGCAGGCGTTTGTCGCCGAGGACGCCACCCTGGTCGAGGTCAACCCGCTCGCCAAGAACGGCGACGGCCGGATGCTGCTGCTCGACGCCAAGATCAGCCTGGACGAGAACGCCGCGTTCCGGCACCCGGACCACGAGGCGCTTGTCGACCAGGCCGCGGTGGACCCGCTGGAGCAGGCCGCGAAGGCCAAGGACCTCAACTACGTCAAGCTCGACGGCGAGGTCGGCATCATCGGCAACGGCGCGGGTCTGGTCATGTCGACCCTCGACGTGGTCGCGTACGCCGGTGAGCGGCACGGCAACGTCAAGCCGGCCAACTTCCTCGACATCGGCGGCGGCGCGAGCGCCGCGGTGATGGCGAACGGGCTGGAGATCGTGCTCTCCGACCCGGCCGTGAAGAGTGTCTTCGTCAACGTCTTCGGCGGCATCACCGCCTGCGACGAGGTCGCCAACGGCATCATCCAGGCGTTGGCGCTGCTGGAGCAGCGTGGCGAGCAGGTCACCAAGCCGCTCGTCGTCCGTCTCGACGGCAACAACGCCGAGGCCGGCCGGGCGATCCTGGACGGCGCGAACAACCCGCTCGTGCAGCGGGTGGACACCATGGACGGTGCGGCCGAGCGGGCCGCCGAGCTGGCAGCTGCGGGGGTCTGATCATGGCTATCTGGCTGACCAAGGACTCGAAGGTCATCGTTCAGGGGATGACCGGTTCCGAGGGTTCCAAGCACACCCGGCGGATGCTGGCCGCCGGCACCAACGTGGTGGGTGGCGTCAACCCGCGCAAGGCGGGCCAGAAGGTCGACTTCGACGGCACCGAGCTGCCGGTCTTCGCGTCCGTCGCGGATGCGATGGCCGAGACCGGTGCCGACGTCACGGTCATCTTCGTGCCGCCGCAGTTCACCAAGGCCGCCGTGGTCGAGGCGATCGACGCCACGATCCCGCTGGCCGTGGTGATCACCGAGGGCGTCCCGGTGCACGACACCGCGTCGTTCTGGGCGTACAACGTGGCGAAGGGTGAGCAGACCCGGATCATCGGGCCGAACTGCCCCGGCATCGCCTCGCCCGGCGCGTCCAACGCCGGCATCATCCCGGCCGACATCACCGGCTCCGGCCGCATCGGCCTGGTCAGCAAGAGCGGCACGCTGACCTACCAGATGATGTACGAGCTGCGCGACATCGGCTTCTCCACCTGCGTCGGCATCGGTGGTGACCCGATCATCGGGACCACCCACATCGACGCGCTGGCGGCGTTCGAGGCCGACCCGGAGACCGACGCCATCGTGATGATCGGTGAGATCGGTGGTGACGCCGAGGAGCGCGCCGCCGAGTTCATCAAGGCCAACGTCACCAAGCCGGTGGTCGGCTACATCGCCGGCTTCACCGCTCCGCCCGGCAAGACCATGGGTCACGCCGGTGCGATCATCTCCGGCTCGGCCGGCACCGCCGAGGGGAAGCAGGCGGCGCTGGAGGCGGTCGGCGTCAAGGTCGGCAAGACGCCAACCGAGACCGCGAACCTGATGCGGGAGATCATGTCCGGCAGCTGAGCCGGCCAGGCAACGCCGAAGGGGGTCGACCGCAGCCGGTCGGCCCCCTTCGGCGTACGCGGTGGTGAACTGGTCAGTCGTTGTTCCAGAACGGGTAGTTGCCGGTGGCGCGCAGGATCGCCCCGCCGATGATGTTGATCACGCCGAACACGATGGCGAGGTAGCCCAGCACCGGTGACTGCCCGTTGCGCCGGGCGTCGCGGATGGACAGGTAGCCGAAGATGATGCCCAGGATGCCGCAGCAGATCAGCCCCAACACGATGCCCAGCACGCCCCAGAGCGTGGTCCGGTCCCGTCCCCGGGCCGGTGGTGGCGGTGGTGGCGGGTATGGCGTCGTCACAGCGTCCTCCGGGCGTTCGTCGGCGGCGGGCCGGCGGACCGCGACCGGCGGACCCGACCCGGGCGGCGGCGACTGGCGCCCCCTTCGGCCGAGGCTAGACCGGACCGGGTGGCCGGGGGCCCGGGTTCGGTCAACTCGTCGCCCTTCGGGTGGGTTATCGGACTGCCACGGCCCGCGCGACGTGCCAGAGTAGAGCGGATGTCCCCCGTCACCCCTGACCGTCCCAGCCGTCCCGGCGGTGTGCGCGCCGACGACCGGCCGGTCGATCGTGCCGCACCGGCCCGACGGGTGCCCGCGCCCCGCCCGGCCGGGTCGCCACGCGGGCGAGCGCCGTTGCCCGTCGCCGCCGGGGTGGCGGCCGGTTGGGCTGCCCTCACCTCCTACCTGCCGGTCGCCATCGTCCTCGGCCTGGTGCACCTCGGCACGGATTCCAGCACCCTGACCAACACGCTGCGCACCGCACTGGGCGGCTGGCTGCTCGGGCACGGCGTGGGGCTGCACACCGAGTCCGGTCCGCTCGGGCTCGCCCCGCTGGCGCTGACCGTGCTCGCGCTCTGGCGGCTGACCCGGGCCGGAGTGCACGTCAGCCGTGCGATCGGTGCCCGCGACACCCGCTCACCGCGTCGGGCGCTGCTCGCCGCGGGCGCGGTCGGCATCGCCTACGCGCTGCTCGGCGCGCTCGCGGCGGTGCTGATCGGCGCCGACGGACCGGACGTGTCAGTGCTCCGGGCGGGGGTGACGTTCGCTGTGGTCGGCACACTCGCCGCGCTGGTCGGCGCCACCCGCATCACCGCCGTGACCCAGGTTGTCGTCGGCTGGCTGCCGGGCCCGGTGCGCGACGGCGTTCGCACCGGGCTGGTGGCCGGGCTGCTGCTGCTCGGCGCGGGTGCCGGCGCGGCCGGCCTGGCGGTGGCCACCGGCGGCGGCGACGCGGCCGACATGATCGGCGCGTACCGGACCGGGGTCGCCGGCCAGGCCGGGATCACCCTGGTCAGCGTGGCGTACGCGCCGAACGCGGCGGTCTGGTCGGCCAGCTACCTGCTCGGGCCGGGTTTCGCGGTGGGCACCGACACCGCGGTCCGCACCAGCGAGGTGTCGGTCGGCGCGTTGCCGGCCGTGCCCTTGCTCGCCGGCCTGCCGCGAGGCCCGGTGGACGGTTTCGGTGCTCTTCTGCTCGCGGTGCCGGTGCTGGCCGGGATGGTCGCCGGCTGGCTGCTCGCCCGCCGGCTGGCTCGACTCGCCGGGCCGGAGCGGGCCCCGCATCGGTGGGCCGAGGTGTTGGCGCCCGCGGCGCTGGCCGGGCCGGTGGCCGGGGTGCTGATCGGCGTGGCCGCCGCGGTTTCCGGCGGGCCGCTCGGTGCCGGTCGGCTGGCCCAGGTCGGGCCGGTGGGCTGGCAGGTCGGGGCGGTGGCGGCGGGTGTCATCGCGGTCGGCGCGCTGCTCGGTGCCGCGGCCACCCGAGCGCTCACCCGCGCCCCCGCCCAGCAGGCCGCGATGCCTCCGCGCGTGCCCGCGCGCTGAACGAACGAGCGCGGGGCGCCCCCGGCGCATGCCCTCGCGCCGGACTTGGTGCTGAACGAGCGCGGGGCGCCCCCGGCGCATGCCTTCGTGCTGAACGAGCGCGGGGCGCTCCGGACGAATCCGGAGCGCCCCGTCGACAACGGCCCGGTCAGGGCTGGGTGGGCAGGGTGACCTGTGCCACCACGAGCAGGATGATCAGCAGGATGCCGAGCACGACGCCGACCGCACCGCAGATCAGGCCGGCCTTGGCCTGCCCGGCGTTGCTGGCCTGGCCCTGGGCGACCTTCTGCTTGGCGAGGTAACCGGTGACCACGGCCGCGATGCCGACCGGGATGCCCAGGTAGAAGCAGCACAGCAGCGGGATCGACGCGATACCGAGGATCATCGACACCAGGCCGAGGGTGTTGTTCTGCCCCTGCGCCTGCGGGTACCCGGCGTTCGGGTACGTCGGGCCGGTGCCGTACTGCAGCGGCTGGCCGTACGGGTCCTGGTACGCCGGCGGCTGGCCGTACGGCTGACCCGAGGTGGGCTGCTGGCCGTATGGGGCCTGCGGTGCCGCGTACGGATCCTGCTGGCCGTACGGCTGGCCGGAGGTGGGCTGCTGGCCGTACGGGGCGGGTGGCGGCGGAGGGGCGGTCGGGTCCTGGTTGGGCTGCTGGCCGTACGGGTCCTGACCGGGGTTACCGGGCTGCATTCGAAAAGCTCCTTGGACTGGTTCCGTCAGTTACTGCTGTTGTTTCCATCCATGATCGCGGTCAGTCCTCCCAAAGCCCAGTGCCGCAGCCGGAGGACATCTCCCCCAAAGCGCGGGAAAGGGCCCTTCTTGGCCAGTTCCGCGTGTCGAGGCAGTGACGGGCGTGGGTCGTGACGACGTTCGGCCCGAGCGAGCGGCAGCGTACCGGGTCGATGCTCGTCAGCACCGTCGACGATCGGCGCACCGCCCAGCGGAAGGGCATCCTGACCTGCCCGATAGGGTGACCCGGTGACCGAGCCCGCGCCTGTCGCCCGCATCGTCGTCCTCGTCTCCGGCTCCGGAAGCAACCTCCAGTCGTTGCTGGATGCCGCCGTCGACCCCGCGTACGGCGCACAGGTCGTCGCGGTCGGCGCGGACCGCGACGGCATCGCGGGCCTGGACCGGGCCGCCGCGGCCGGCGTGCCGACGTTCGTCGAGCGGGTCCGCGACCACGACACCCGGGAAGACTGGGACGTGGCGCTCACCGCGCACGTCGCGAAGCACCAACCCGACCTGGTCATCTCCGCCGGTTTCCTCAAGCTGGTGGGCCCGCACTTCCTCGCGGCCTTCGGCGACCGCTACCTGAACACGCACAACACGCTGCTGCCGGCGTTCCCCGGCATCCACGGCCCCCGCGACGCTCTCGCCTACGGCGTGAAGCTCACCGGGGCCACCCTCTTCTTCGTCGACGCCGGCATGGACACCGGGCCGATCGTGGCGCAGGTCGCGGTGCCGGTGCTCGACGACGACGACGTGGACACGCTCACCGAGCGCATCAAGGAAGCCGAGCGGCGTCAGCTCGTCGAGCAGGTCGGTCGCCTGGTCCGCGAAGGCTGGACCATTACCGGAAGGAAGGTCACGGTTCCGTGAGTCCCACTCAGGACGGGCGCCGCCCGATCAGGCGGGCGCTGGTCAGCGTCTACGACAAGACCGGGTTGGTCGAGCTGGCCCAGGCCCTGCACGCGGCCGGCGTGGAGATCGTCTCCACCGGCAGCACGGCGGGCACCATCGCCGCAGCCGGTGTCCCGGTGACGCCGGTGGAGACGGTGACCGGTTTCCCCGAGGTGCTCGACGGCCGGGTGAAGACCCTGCACCCGAAGGTGCACGCCGGTCTCCTCGCCGACCTGCGCAAGGACACGCACGTCGCACAGCTCGACGAGCTGGGCGTGGCGGCGTTCGACCTGCTGGTCTCCAACCTCTACCCGTTCCAGGCGACAGTCGCGTCCGGCGCCGGCGTCGAGGAGTGCGTGGAGCAGATCGACATCGGTGGCCCGGCGATGGTGCGGGCCGCCGCCAAGAACCACGCCTCGGTCGCCGTGCTCACCGACCCGGCCGGTTACCCGGCGCTGCTCGGCGCGCTCGGCGAGGGTGGCTTCACCCTGGCGCAGCGCCGCGCGCTGGCCGCCCGCGCGTTCGCGGACATCGCCGAGTACGACGTGGCGGTGGCCCAGTGGTGTGCCCGGGAGCTGGCCCCGGCCGACGACTCCTGGCCGACGTTCGCCGGGTCGGCACTGCGTAAGTCGACGGTGCTGCGCTACGGAGAAAATCCGCACCAGCCGGCCGCGCTCTACACCGACCCGGACGCCCCGGCGGGTCTGGCCCAGGCCGAGCAGTTGCACGGCAAGGAGATGTCGTACAACAACTACGTTGACGCGGACGCCGCCTGGCGGGCCGCGAACGACTTCGCCGACCAGCCGGCGGTGGCGATCATCAAGCACGCCAACCCGTGCGGCATCGCGGTGGGCGCGGACGTGGCCGAGGCGCACCGCCTGGCGCACGCCTGCGACCCGGTGTCGGCGTTCGGCGGGGTGATCGCGGTCAACCGGTCGGTCTCGGTCGAGCTGGCCCGGCAGGTCGCCGACATCTTCACCGAGGTGGTGGTCGCCCCCGGCTTCGACGAGGGCGCGGTCGAGGTGTTGCAGGGCAAGAAGAACATCCGGCTGCTGCGGGCGCCGGCCTGGACCCCGGCGCCGGTCGAGTGGCGGCAGATTACCGGTGGCGTGCTCACCCAGGTCGCCGACCGGGTGCACGCCCCCGGCGACGACCCGGCCAACTGGCAGTTGGCGACCGGCGAGGCCGCCGACGAGGAGCTGCTGCGGGACCTCGCGTTCGCCTGGCGGGCGGTCCGCGCGGTGAAGAGCAACGCGATCCTGCTCGCCAAGGACGGCGCCACCGTCGGCGTCGGCATGGGTCAGGTCAACCGGGTCGACTCGGCGCAGCTCGCCGTCACCCGCGCCGGTGCCGACCGGGCGAGGGGCTCGGTCGCGGCGTCGGACGCGTTCTTCCCGTTCGCCGACGGCCCGCAGATCCTCATCGACGCCGGCGTCCGCGCCATCGTGCAGCCCGGAGGCTCCATCCGCGACGAGGAAGTAATCGAAGCGGCAAAAAAGGCAAACGTAACAATGTACCTAACCAACACCCGCCACTTCTACCACTAACCCCCCCACCCCCCACCCCACCGGTCCCACCCCCACCGGTCGCACCCCCACCGGTCCCACCCCCTCGCCCCGTTGATCATGAGGTTATAGCGCCGACACGCCGGTCGGCCGGGCAATAACTCCATGATCAACGCGCTGAAGGGCGGGGGTGGGGGCGGGGGTGGGGGGTGGGGTGGGGGGAGGGTTAGGGGGTTGGGCGGAGTTCGGCGAAGTGGCAGGCCGACGGGTGGGGGTCGGCCGCCCGGGGAACGGTCGCCGGGTCTTCGACGGCGCAGATGTCCTGGGCCTTCCAGCAGCGGGTGCGGAAGTGGCAGCCGCTCGGCGGGTCGGCCGGGCTGGGCACGTCACCGACCAGCCGGATCATGTTGCGCTGGTCGCGGGCCTCCGGGTCCGGCACCGGCACCGCGGAGAGCAGAGCCTGGGTGTACGGGTGGGTGGCTCGCTCGTAGATCTCGTCCTCGGTGCCGATCTCGACGATCCGACCGAGGTACATCACCGCGACCCGGTCGGCGATGTGCCGCACCACGGACAGGTCGTGGGCGATGAAGATGTACGACAGTCCCAGCTCGTCCTGGAGCTGCTTGAGCAGGTTGATTACCTGGGCCTGGATGGAGACGTCCAGGGCCGACACCGGCTCGTCGCAGACGATGATCTCGGGCCGCAGGGCGAGCGCGCGGGCGATGCCGATGCGCTGCCGCTGACCGCCGGAGAACTGGTGCGGGTACCTGTTGATGTGCTCCGGGTTGAGCCCCACCAGGTCGAGCAGCTCCTGGACCCGCTTGGCCTTGCTGCCCTTCGGGGCGGCATCCGGGTGGATCTCGAACGGCTCGCCGATGATGTCGCCGACGGTCATCCGCGGGTTCAGCGAGGTGTACGGGTCCTGCATCACCATCTGCATGTTGCGGCGTACCCGACGCAGCTCGCCCCCGGAGGCCTTGAACAGATCCCGACCTTCCAGGGTGGCCCGGCCGGAGGTGGGCGTCTCCAGCCGCATCAGCAGCCGGGCGAGGGTGGACTTGCCGCAGCCGGACTCGCCGACCACGCCCAGCGTCTCGCCCCGACGCAGCTCGAAGCTCACCCCGTCGACGGCCTTGACCGCGCCCATCTGCCGCTGGAACAGGACGCCCTGGGTGATCGGGAAGTGCTTCACCAGGTTGTCGACGGAGAGGATCGTCTCGCCGCGGACCTTGGCG
Source organism: Micromonospora sp. NPDC049101 (assembly GCF_040648675.1). Lineage (NCBI taxonomy): Bacteria > Bacillati > Actinomycetota > Actinomycetes > Micromonosporales > Micromonosporaceae > Micromonospora > Micromonospora sp. NPDC049101. Next base: position 233,947 of record NZ_JBEZED010000006.1, read on the forward strand.
GGACTAGCGGGCGACGCTGTCATCACGGACCTCCTGCGCGAAGTGGCAAGCGCTGGTCCGGCCGTCGCCGAGGACCAGGTCGTGGGGTACGACGTCCACGCAGACCTGCTGGACGTACGGGCACCGCGGGTGGAACGGGCAGCCGGACGGGATGCGCATCAGGTTCGGCGGCAACCCCTTGATCGTCGACAGTTCCTCGCCGCGGACGTCCAGGCGCGGGATCGACTCCAACAAACCCTTGGTGTACGGGTGGGCGGGCGCCTTGTAGAGCGAGCGGACGTCGGCGTGCTCGACGATCCGGCCGGCGTACATGACCGCGATCCGGTCCGCGACACCGGCGACCACGCCCAGGTCGTGGGTGATCAGGATCATCGCCATGTCGCGTTCCCGGCGCAGGTCGGCCAGCAGGTCCATGATCTGGGCCTGGACTGTCACGTCGAGCGCCGTGGTGGGCTCGTCGGCGATCAGCACCTTCGGGTCCAGCGCCAGGGCCATCGCGATCATGACGCGCTGGCGCATGCCGCCGGAGAACTGGTGCGGGTAGTCGCCGATCCGCTTGGCGGCTCCTGGGATCTTGACCAGATCCATCAGCTCGATGGCGCGCCGCCGGGCGTCGGCCCGGGACATGCCGGCGCGCTGGCGCAGCGTCTCGCCGATCTGCCAGCCGACCGGAAACACCGGGTTCAGGGCGGACAGCGCGTCCTGGAAGATCATCGCGATCTCCTTGCCGCGTACCTGTCGACGCTGCTCCTCGGAGCGGGTGAGCAGGTCCTGACCCTGGTAGAGGATCTGGCCGGAGCGGACGAGCGCGGGTGGGGTGTCCAGGATGCCCATGATCGCCTGGGCGGTGACCGACTTGCCGGAGCCCGATTCGCCGAGCACGGCAAGCGTCTCGCCGGCGTCCAGGTGGTACGACACGCCGTTGATCACCCGGGCCACGCCCTCGTTGGTGCGGAACTCGACGTGCAGGTCCCGCAACTCCAGCAGGTGGCCGCCCTCGGGCGTGGTGGAGGCGGGTGTGGGTTGGACGGTCATGAGTGTCTCACCGCAGCTTCGGGTCGAAGGCGTCACGGATCGCGTCGCCGAGCATGATGAACGCCAGCACGGTCAGCGCGAGGAATGCGGACGGGACGATCAGCGGCGCGGCCGCCTCCCGCATGTGGATGCGGCCGGTGTCGATGTCCTGGCCCCAGGAGATGGTCGGCGCCTTCAGGCCGATGCCCAGGAACGACAGCGTCGCCTCGGCCGCGATGAACGAGCCGAGCGCGATGGTCAGCACGACGATGACCGGGGCCAGCGAGTTCGGCAGGATGTGCCGCCACATGATCCGACCGTTGCCCGCGCCGAGCATCCGGGCCGCCGAGACGTAGTCCTGTTCCTTGGCGGTGATCACCGACGAGCGGACCACCCGGGCGGCGGTGGTCCAGCCGAGCAGGGCCAGCACGAAGACGACAGCACCGATCCGTGCCCACTGGCTGTCGCTGGAGACCCGCTTGAGCAGCACAATCGCGGCCAGCAGCAGCGGGATGCCGAGCACCACGTCGATCACCCGGGAGAGCACCGCGTCGACCCAGCGGCCGAAGTAACCGGCCAGCATGCCGATCACCAGCGCGATGATCCCGGTGCCGAGCGCGGCGAGCGCGCCGACCAGCAGCGAGGCCCGGGTGCCGTAGACCGCCCGGGAGTACGTGTCGCAGCCCTGGAAGTCGTACCCGAAGATGGCCCCGCCGGACGGCCCGGCGTGCTGCCGGGAGAGCAGGCAGTCGTTCGGGTTGTTGGCGGTGAAGACCCCGGGGAGCAGCGCCATCAGGGCGAAGACGACGACGAGCGCCAGCGAGATCCAGAAGATCGGGTTGCGGCGCAGGTCGCGCCAGGCGTCTCCGGCCAGGCTGCGGGGCTTGTTCGCGGCGCCGACCTGGTTGGGTGTGCCCGGCTCGCCCGAGGGCCCACGCCGCGCGGCCTGGTTCTCACTGGCCGCCACCGTCTCGAAGTCACTCATGCCTGCACCTCGCTGCGCTCGGCGCCGGCATGAGAGCCCAAGCACGCTGCGCTGATGATTCGTTCGCTGCGCTCACTCATGCCTGCACCTCGCTGCGCTCGGCGCCGGCATGAGAGCCCAAGCACGCTGCGCTGATGATTCGTTCGCTGCGCTCACTCATGCCTGCACC
>NZ_JBEZED010000006.1:236212-334709 GCF_040648675.1 Micromonospora sp. NPDC049101
CCTCGCTGCGCTCACTCATAGCGGATCCTCGGGTCGAGTACGGCGTACAGGACGTCCACCACCAGGTTCGAGACCAGGTAGACCACGACGAGCACGCTGACGATGCCCACCACCAGGGGGCCGTCCTCGGTGCGGATGCCGCGGAAGAGGTTGAAGCCCACGCCGGGGATGTTGAAGACGCCCTCGGTGATGATCGCGCCACTCATCAGGTTGCCCAGTTCCACACCGAGGAAGGTGACCACCGGGATCAGTGAGTTGCGCAGCACGTGGACGACGACGATGCGGCGCTTGACCAGGCCCTTGGACCGGGCGGTCCGGACGTAGTCGGCGCGTAGGTTCTCCGCCACCGAGGCCCGGGTGAGCCGCAGGGCGGTGGCCAGCGACAGCGAGCCGAGCACGATGCCCGGCAGCAGGAGCGCGTAGAACGTCGGGTCGGAGCCGGCGGTGGGTGGGAAGAGTTGCCACTTCACGCCCAGGAAGTACTGCGCCAGAGGCGCCAGCACGATCGTCGGGATGCCCAGCACCAGCAGGGTCAGCACCAGTGTCGAGTTGTCGAAGATGCTGGCCCGGCGGATGCCGGCGAGCACGCCGGCGGTGACACCGAAGATGATCGCCACGGCGAGCGCGATGAGCGCGAGCTGGACGGTGACCGGCCAGGCCTGCTGGAGGATGTCGCCGATGTTCCGACCGGTGAGCGACTCGCCCAGGTTGCCCTGGAGCAGGTTCTTCACGTAGTCGAAGTAGCGGTAGAAGAACCCGCCGACGCCTGTCGCGTCCAGGTGGTACCTCTCGGTCAGGTAGGCCCGTTGGGCCGGCGTCACCGGCCGCTCACCGGCGAGCGCCTGGATGGGGTCGCCCTGCCCGGCGAATGTCAGCGCGTAGACGATCAGGGTGGTCCCGAAGAACGCCAGGACCATCTGCAGTAGGCGCCGCAAGATGTAGCGGAACATGCTTAGCAGTCTCTCCGGAAATGTGCGAAAGGGTCGCAGGACGGCATCTCTGGTCGTACCCGAAATATCCGAGACGTGCCGTCCGGCCCGGGGAAGCCGGCACCACCGACGCCGGGTCCGCTACCGCGACCCGGCCCCGGTGGTGCGGTCGGGCCACCCGGGCGTCGTCGCCCGGATGGCCCGCACCATGGTCAGCTCAGCTGGCCGCTTCGATCTTGACGAGGTTGACCCGCTGGAACAGGTCCATCTGCACGTTCTTGACCTTGGACGAGTGGCCGAACACGTTCTCGCCGAAGCGGAGCGGGATCACCGGCATGTCCTTGGCCAGGATGTCCTCCGCCTGCTGGTACTTGGCGATCGCCTCGTCCTGCGTCTTGGCGGCGGAACCCTCCTTGACCAGCTTGTCGAACTCCTTGTTGCTGTAGCCGTAGTAGTTCGACGAGCCGTTGGTGCTGTACAGCGGGCCGAGGTAGTCCTCCATGGTCGGGTAGTCCATGACCCAACCCATCCGGAACGCACCCACCGGCTGCTTCTTCTCGACCTTGGTGAGCAGGTCGGCGAACTTCGGCTCGGCCGAGCCGACGGCGTCCACACCCAGGTTGGCCTTGAGCTGGTTGACCGTGGCGTCGACCCAGTCCTTGTGCCCGCCGTCGCCGTTGTAGGAGATGACGATCTTCGACGGGCCGCCGGCGGCCTGGTAGAGCTTCTTGGCCTCGGTCGGGTTGAACTCGCCCGCCTTGCCCGTGGTGTTGTCGCGGTAGCCCGGCAGGACCGGCGAGACGAAGGAACGCGCCGACGTCTGCGAGCCCTTGAAGACCGACTTGGTGATCTCGTCACGGTCGATCGCCATCGAGATGGCCTTGCGCACGTCCGGGTTGCTGTAGTCCTTGTCGAACGTCGGGAACGCGAGGAACTGGAACGACGACATCGGGCTGGTCTGGTACCTGTCGCCCAGGTCGCTCGGCGCGGTGCTCAGGCTCTCGGTGGGGATCGTCGGCAGCACGTCCAGGTTGTCCGCCTGGACGTCCGCGTAGGCCGCGGTGAGCTGCTGGTAGATCCGGAACTCGACGTCCTTGACCTTGGGCTTCTCACCCGGGTACGCGTCGAAGCGCTCGACGTCGATCTTGCTGTCGTGCTGCCAGGTGCCCTTCATCTTGAAGGGGCCCTGCCCGATCGGCGCCTGCTCGAAGCCGTCCTTGAGCACGCCCGGGGCCGAGAACGCGGCCTTCGGCAGGGGGAAGAACGCGTTGTAGCCGAGCGTGGTCTTGAAGTCGATGTACGGGTCGGACAGCGTCACGGTGAACGTGGCGTCGTCGACCTTCTTCAGGCCGGACATCTCCTTGGCCTTCGGCGCCTTGCCCTGCAGGTCCGCGTAGCCAGCGATCTTGTCGAAGAAGGCGTTGGCGTCCTGACCGTTGGGGGCGTACGCGCCGTAGTTCCAGGCGTTGATGTAGTCCTCGGACGTGACCTTCTCGCCGTTGTGGAAGGTGAAGCCGTCCTTGAGCTTGATCGTCCAGACCTTGTTGTCCGACGAGGTGATCGACTGCGCGGCGACCTCGTACGGCTTGTTCTGGGCGTCGTAGTCCACGAGCGGGCTGAACAGGCCGGCGAGCACCTGCGACCCGGACGTCTCGGTGGTGTTGGTGGGAACCAGGTGCTTCGGCTCGGCGATCTGAATGCTGACCGCCGAACTGGCGCTGCCGCCGGATCCACCGTCTCCGCCGCTGCCGCAGGCCGCGAGGCCCAGCGTCACCGCGAGCGGGAGGGCGGTCCAGGCGGCGAGTCTACGAACTCGCATCGTGCCTCCTCATCTCCTCACGCTGCGCAGTCAGGCCCGACGCTGGGTTACGCTGCGCAACAAGCGGCAACGGTAGGTCGGCGATGGGCCTTCGGCAACGACGCGGTTGCGGGTGGGTAACGGTCAGGCACCGCCGGGCTTGTCGGGGGCCGGCGTTTCTGCTAGCAAAATTCGACCTATGCGCCCTCTGGCTGCACATATTGGGTCGGCTCGCGCGCACGCTGTGCCGGCCTCGGCCGTGCTGACGCCCTCTCGTCCGGTCGTCCGGTCTCTGCCTTGCCGCAGCGGCGTGTCTGGTTCGCCGGTGACCGAATCCACAATATGTGACTGAGAGTGACTAGCGCCACGTCACTGAACGTCACACGCGGTCGATGGCGACCAGCTGGTGGCGGGCCGCTGAAGCGAGGTCGTCCGAACGGCGGGCGATGGCCGTGAGACGATCTGGTCGTGACGGCGACGCTTCTGGACGGCAAGGCAACCGCGGCGGAGATCAAGGACGAGTTGCGGATACGGGTCAAGGCACTCGCGGAACGCGGCATCACCCCCGGGCTCGGCACGGTCCTGGTCGGGGCGGACCCGGGCAGCCAGGCGTACGTCAACGGCAAGCACCGCGACTGCGCCGAGGTCGGCATCGCCTCGATCCGCCGCGAGTTGTCGGCCGACGCCACCCAGCAGCAGGTCGACGACGTGCTGGCCGAGCTGAACGCCGACCCGGCGTGCCACGGCTACATCGTCCAACTGCCGCTGCCAGCCCACCTCGACACCCAGCGGGTGCTGGAGTTGATCGACCCGGACAAGGACGCCGACGGTCTGCACCCGGTCAACCTGGGTCGGCTCGTGCTCGGCTACGACGGCCCGCTGCCCTGCACCCCGCGCGGCATCGTCGAGTTGCTCCGCCGGCACGACGTGGCCCTGCGCGGCGCCACCGTCGCCGTGGTCGGCCGCGGCAACACCGTCGGCCGGCCGCTCGGCCTGCTGCTCACCCGCCGCAGCGAGAACGCCACCGTCACCCTGTGCCACACCGGCACCCTCGACCTCGCCTCGCACACCCGCGCCGCCGACATCGTCATCGTCGCGGCCGGCGTACCGGGCCTGCTCACCGCCGACATGATCAACCCGGGCGCGGTCGTGGTCGACGTCGGCATCACGCGCGTGATCGGCGCGGACGGCAAGGGCCGCTACACCGGTGACGTGGACCCGGAGGTGGCCGAGACGGCCGGCGCGCTGGTCCCCATGCCGGGCGGCGTGGGCCCGATGACCCGGGCCATGCTGCTCAGCAACGTCGTGGAGCGCGCCGAGCGCGGCTGACTCGCCCGTCGGGTGTCGAACCAGGACGGCGGTGACGTTCGCCCCATCCCGGCGATGGCCGCCGCCCCTGGCCGGATGGGTGCCAGGATGACTGATACGGTCCGGAAAACCGACTGGTATCAGGGAGTGGGACGACCATGGGTAAGAAGGTCACTGTCGTCGGGGCTGGCTTCTACGGCTCCACCACCGCACAGCGCCTGGCCGAGTACGACGTCTTCGACACCGTAGTGATCACCGACATCGTGGAGGGCAAGCCCGCGGGTCTCGCACTCGACCTCAACCAGTCCCGGGCCATCGAGGGCTTCGAGACCAAGGTGGTCGGTGTGACCACCGGTGCCAACGGTGAGGGCTACGAGGCCATCGAGGGCTCCGACGTCGTCGTGATCACCGCTGGTCTGCCGCGCAAGCCCGGCATGAGCCGGATGGACCTGCTGGAGACCAACGCCAAGATCGTCCGGCAGGTCGCCGAGAACGTCGCCAAGTACGCGCCGAGCGCCGTCGTCATCGTGGTCTCCAACCCGCTGGACGAGATGACCGCCCTGGCGCAGCTCGCCACCCAGTTCCCGAAGAACCGGGTCCTCGGCCAGGCCGGCATGCTGGACACTGCCCGGTTCAGCAACTTCGTCGCCGAGGCACTGAGCGTGCCGGTCGCGTCGGTACGCACGCTGACCCTGGGCTCACACGGCGACACCATGGTGCCGGTGCCCTCCAAGAGCACCGTCAACGGCAAGCCGCTGCGCGACGCGATGCCGGCCGAGCAGATCGAGGAGCTGGTCGTCAAGACCCGCAACGGTGGCGCCGAGGTGGTCGCGCTGCTCAAGACCGGTTCGGCGTACTACGCCCCGTCCGCCGCCGCCGCCCGGATGGCGAAGGCCGTCGCCGAGGACTCCGGTGAGGTCATGCCGGTCTGCGCCTGGGTCGACGGTGAGTACGGCATCTCCGGTGTCTACCTCGGCGTCGAGGCGGAGATCGGCGCCGAGGGCGTCAAGCGGGTCGTCGAGACCGACCTGGACGCCGACGAGCGCGCCAGCCTCCTGGAGGCCGCCGAAGCCGTCCGCGCCAAGCAGGGCGACATCTCCAGCATGTGATCCCCCCGAACCACCGCTCGCAGGAAGGGCGCGCCGGTTAGCCGGCGCGCCCTTCGCCGTCCACCCCACCTCACCCACCCCGATACCGCGTTGATCATGAGGTTATTGCCAGTTTCGTCGGCGAGTCGTGGCAATAACCTCATGATCAACGCGGTATCGGGGTGGGCGGGGGCGGGGGCGGTAACGGGGTGGGGGTGAAGGGGTGGGACAGATGGGGGGTGGCTAGGAGGGTGGGGGAGTGGGTGTCCAGGGTTGTTCGTCGGGAGTAGCGGGCCTGTTCCGGGTTCACCTCGTGGGCGTACGCCAGGTCGGGGTCGACCAGCTGCACCATGTGCACCAGCAGGTCGCCGGTGAGCAGCACGCGTTCCTCGGCCGAGGTCACCAGCACCGACTGGTGGCCGGGCGTGTGGCCGGGAGTGGGCAGCAGACGTACCGCCGGGGTGAGGGTGGTCTCGCCGTCGACCACCCGGAGCTGGCCGGCGGCGCGCAACGGTGCGACCAGGCCGGCCGGCAGGGCCGGGTTGAGGGTCTCCGCCGCGTCGAGTTCGGCGCGCTGCACCAGGTAGCTCGCGTTCGAGAAGTACGGCCGGCCCGGCGTGCCGGTCACGGCCCAGCCGATGTGGTCGGTGTGCAGGTGGGTGAGCACGACTGTGTCGACGTCCGCGGGGTCGATGCCGGCGGCGGCCAGCTCGGCCGGCAGGCGGCCGGGCACGGGTGCCCAGCTCGCGGCCAGCGAGTCGGCCGGGCCGATACCGGCGTCGACAAGTGTGACCGGCCCGTCCCCGGATCGGATCGCGAAGCTGCGGAACGGCAGCCACCACTGCCCGTCGGTGGTCACCGCACCCGGGTCGCGGCGGTCGGCCTCCCGCCAGTGGGCCGCCGTGGCGTGCGGAAACGCCTCGCTGCGAGGTTGGAAGAAAGCTCCCTCGGAGTCGGTGAGCGCGGTGACCGTGATAGACCCGAGGGTGCGGCTCAGTGGCATCGGACGATGATTCCAGGGCATTCCTGTTCCGTGCAGCCCGGTTTTCGCCGGCCGGTCGAGGCCGGCTGGGGGCTGCCGGCCCAATTGCAGTACGCTCGTACTGCTTGAGCACGTGTCCCCCGAGAGGAGCGCCGGCCGATGGCGAAGATCAAGGTAAACAACCCGGTCGTGGAGCTCGACGGCGACGAGATGACCCGGATCATCTGGAAGCAGATCCGGGAGCAGCTGATCCTGCCCTACCTCGACGTCGACCTGCACTACTACGACCTGTCGATCCAGCACCGCGACGAGACCGACGACCAGGTCACCATTGACGCCGCCAACGCCATCAAGGAGCACGGCGTCGGCGTCAAGTGCGCGACCATCACCCCGGACGAGGCCCGGGTGGAGGAGTTCGGCCTGAAGAAGATGTGGCGGTCGCCCAACGGCACCATCCGCAACATCCTCGGCGGCGTCGTCTTCCGCGAGCCGATCATCATGTCCAACGTGCCGCGGCTGGTCCCCGGCTGGACCAAGCCGATCATCATCGGCCGGCACGCCCACGGTGACCAGTACAAGGCCACCGACTTCGTCGTCCCCGGCCCGGGCACGGTGACCATCACCTACACCCCGGCCGACGGCGGCGCGCCGATGGAGATGGAGGTCGCCAACTTCCCCGGCGGCGGCATCGCCATGGGCATGTACAACTACGACGAGTCGATCCGGGACTTCGCCCGGGCCTCGTTCCGGTACGGGTTGGACCGCAACTACCCGGTCTACCTGTCCACCAAGAACACCATCCTCAAGGCGTACGACGGCCGGTTCAAGGACATCTTCGCCGAGGTGTTCGAGACCGAGTTCAAGGACGAGTTCGCCGCCGCCGGCATCACCTACGAGCACCGGCTCATCGACGACATGGTCGCCGCCGCGCTCAAGTGGGAGGGTGGCTACGTCTGGGCCTGCAAGAACTACGACGGTGACGTGCAGTCCGACACCGTCGCGCAGGGCTTCGGCTCGCTGGGTCTGATGACCTCGGTGCTGCTCTCCCCGGACGGCCGGACCGTCGAGGCCGAGGCCGCGCACGGCACGGTCACCCGGCACTACCGGCAGTACCAGAAGGGCGAGAAGACCTCGACCAACCCGATCGCGTCGATCTACGCCTGGACCCGGGGCCTGGCCCACCGGGGCAAGCTGGACGGCACCCCGGCGGTCACCGAGTTCGCCAACACCCTGGAGCAGGTCATCGTCGACACCGTCGAGGGCGGCCAGATGACCAAGGACCTCGCGCTGCTCATCTCGCGCGACGCCCCATGGCTGACCACCGACGAGTTCATGAACGCGCTCGACGAGAACCTGGCCCGCAAGATCGCCGCCTGATCCAGGCGTACCGCGTTATCGGAGCCCGCCGGCCTCTGCGCCGGCGGGCTTCGGCGTGTCCGGGGCTGACGCGCCGGTCGGCGTCACTGCTGTCGGCGCGCCTCGTTGACCAGGATGGACGAGATGCCAGTCGCGTCCGAGGAAGGTTGACCACGGTCGACCCGCGGCACCCGTGCGCCGATCAGCCAGCCTTCCCGGCTGTGCCGTGCACAGCCAGCCGTCCCTTCCCTGCGGGGGGCCCTGTCCCGGGCCCCCCGCGCCCTGTTTCCGCGAAGGCGGCGCCGCGCAGCAGACCGTTCAGGCGGCGCGCAGCAGGTCGGCGGCGCGCTCGGGGGCGATGTCGTTGATGAAGACGCCCATCCCGGACTCGGAGCCCGCCAGGTACTTCAGCTTGTCCGTGGCCCGCCGGATGCTGAACAGCTGCAGGTGCAGGTAGCCCAGGTCGCGGTCGATGCGCACCGGAGCCTGGTGCCAAGCCGAGATGTACGGCATCGGCATGTCGAACAGGCCGTCGAAGCGGCGCAGCAGATCCAGGTAGAGCGGCCCGAAGGCGTCCCGCTCGCTGTCGCTGAGCGCCGGGATGTCCGGTACCAGCCGGTGTGGCGCGACGTGCACCTCGAACGGCCAGCGGGCGGCCGCCGGGACGAACGCCGTCCAGTGCTCGTTCTCGGTGACCACCCGGTCGCCGGTGGCGCGCTCGGCGGCCAGCACGTCCGCGTACAGGTTGCTCCCGCCGGTCCGTTCCGCGTGCCGGCGCGCCGCGGCCAGCAGCGCGCGGGTGCGCGGCGTCACGAAGGGGTACGCGTAGATCTGCCCGTGCGGGTGGTGCAGCGTGACGCCGATCTCGACGCCCCGGTTCTCGAAGCAGAAGATCTGCTCCACGCCGGGCAACTCGCCGAGCACCTCGGTGCGGTCGGCGAGCGCGTCCAGGACGGTGCGGACCCGGCGCGGCGGCAGGCTGGCGAAGGATGCGTTGTGGTCCGAGGTGAAGCAGACCACCTCGCAACGGCCGACACCCGGTCGAACAGGGGTGAACGGGGTGATCTCGCCGGGCTCGTCCACCACTCGTCCGCTGAGCGACGGGAACCGGTTCTCGAAGACCACCACGTCGTAGTCGGGCGCGGGCACCTCGGTCAGCCGGTCACCCACCGACGGGTCGAGGGGGCACTCGTTCGCCGGCGGGAGGAAGGTGCGGGTCTGCCGGTGCACGGCCACCGCCACCCACTCGTCGGTGAGCGGGTCGTAGCGCAGCTGGGACGCGGGGGGCGGCGGCGGCAGGTCGCGGCGGTCCGGCTGGTCGCGGACGGCGTCGTCGCGCTCGTCGAAGTAGATCAGCTCCCGGCCGTCGGCCAGGTCGATCGCGGTGCGTTTCACTGCGCCGCCCCCTCACTCGTCGGCGTGCGCGTCTCGCGGCCCGCCCCTGTCGCTTCTACCATGATCAATTCGCCCACGTGTTCGCCGAGTACCCGTCGTGCGGGCGGAGGCAACCGGTCGTCGCTGACCAGTACGTGTGCTGCTGCCAGCTCGACGATCGAGGAGATGCCCACCGTGCCCCACTTGCTGTGGTCGGCGAGCACCACCAGCCGGTCCGCCGCGGCCACGAGCGCCCGGTCGGTCTCGGCCTCCATCAGGTTCGGGGTGGTGAACCCGGCCCGTTCGGTGATGCCGTGGACGCCCAGGAAGAGCAGATCCAGGTGCAGTGACCGGACGGCCCCGACCGCGAGCGGGCCGACGAGCGCGTCCGACGGGGTGCGTACGCCCCCGGTGAGCACCACCGTCTGGTCCGGTCGACCCGCGGCGTGCAGGATCTCGGCCACCGGCAGCGAGTTGGTCACCACGGTCAGGCCGGGCACGTCCACCAGCCTGCGGGCCAGCTCGGCGGTGGTGGTGCCGGCGGAGAGCGCGACCGCCGCGCCCGGCCGGACCAGTTGGGCGGCCCGGTCCGCGATGGCGGCCTTCTCCGCCAGTTGGCGGACCGACTTGGCGTGAAAGCCCGGCTCGTCTGTCGAACTCGGCCCGGCCGTCGTGGCGCCGCCGTGGACCTTGGCCAGCAGGCCACGCTCCTGCAGCGCCTCCAGATCACGGCGGATGGTCATGTCGGAGACACCGAACTCGCCGGCCAACTCGGTGACCCGGACGCCGCCGGTGGACCGGACCCGCTCCAGGATGGCCGCCTGCCGCTGCTGAGCGAGCATTCGCCGTGCCTCCCCCGGGGCTTCCCGACTCTCACGCGGTCAAACGTGTTCCAACAAAGACGAACACTAGCGCGTAGTGAGCGGGGGCCGAACGGGGGCCACGGAAACGCCTCAGCCGGCCGCGATCTTCAGCTCCACCCAACCGGTCTCGGTCAGCTGGTGCAGCACGGCCTGCACCGCGTCCGCGACGCTCAGATCGGTGGTGTCCAGCACCAGGTCGGCGTCGGTCGGCTCCTCGTACGGGTCGTCGATGCCGGTCATCCCGGTGAGCAGGCCGGCGCGCGCCCGCGCGTACAGGCCCTTGCGGTCCCGGCGCTCACACACCTCCAGCGGAGTGGCGATGTGCACCAACACGAAGCCCGCCCCGGCCGCCAGGGCCATCTCGCGGGCGGTGGCGCGGGCCGCCGCGTACGGGGCGATCGGGCAGCAGATGGCCACCCCCCGATGCCGGGCGATCTCGGCGGCCGCCCACCCGATCCGCCGGACGTTGGTGTCCCGGTCGGCCTTGCTGAAGCCCAGCCCCGCGGTGAGCTCCCGGCGCACCACGTCACCGTCGAGCAGGGTCACCGTGCGGTCGCCGCTCTCCCGCAACGCGTCCGCCAGCCCGCGGGCGATCGTCGACTTGCCGGAGCCGGAGAACCCGGTCAGGAAGACCACCAGCCCGCGGTGCCGACGCGGTGGCCGGGCCCGGGCCAGCTCCCTCGCCACGGCCGGCGGGGTGTGCCACTCCGGCAGGGGAAAGCCCCGGTCGAGCAGGTCGTCGATCTCCTGCTGGGTCAGCGCGAGCCGACGGTTGCGCGGTGGGATGTCCTCCCGCCAGCGCCACTGCCCGTCCCGGTTGTCGTACGCGAGCTCGCGCGGCACCAGCACCCGCAGCCCGGCACCGGAGAGCATCTCGCCGGTGGAGAGCAGGTGGGTGACCCCGTACGCGGCGGACACCCGGGCGCGCAGCAACGCGTCGCTGATCTCCTCCCGCCGGTGCGACAGCGGCACCGCGATCACGGTGGCCGGCGGCATCCGGTCCCGGGCGGCGAAGATCGTGCGCACCAGCGCCTCCGGCGGAAGCCCACCGACACCACCCTCACCGACCGGGATCATCACGAGCAGGTGCGCGGCCAGGGTGCGGGCGGCGTGGGCGATCTGCGCGAGCTGTGGACGGTGCAGCGGTCGGTCGGCGATGACTCCCAGCACCCGGCCCGGTGGCAGCAGCGCGCGGACCTCCTCCGGGCTGCGGCGCAGCCGCTGGAACGGGCCGTGCCCACCGTCGCCGAGTCGCCGGACCTGGCCGCCCACCCCGGCCACGCCCTCGCGTACCGGCCAGACGTCGGCCACGTCCAGGGCCGCCGCCGGAGCGCCCTCGCCGTCGGTCAGCACCAGCGCCCGGCGGGCCGGGTCGCCCGGATCGAAGCTCTGGGCCAGCGCCGCCGGCACCTGTAGGGTCACCGCGACCTGCCACGGAGTGCCGTCGGCCAGTTGGCCCCGCCGGCTGACCGACACCAGGTCGGCGCGGGTCATGAAACCGCTCAGTGGGGCGTACGCACCGGTCAGCAGCAGCTCCAGATCAGCCAGCTCACCGGGACGCGGCGTGTACGCCGGCGCGTCCCGTAGCACCTCGTCGGGCAGCACCCAGCCGTTGCTCATCCACGCCCCCCACTCGCTGACCGGCACACAGTTTCGCAGCCGACCGTCGATCGGTCGAGGCCGCCACTCCACGACTCCCGTGGGCGGCCGTCCTCGGATCGCCGTCTGGACTCCGCCTCGGCCCGACCGCCCTGATGAAACAGGCCTTAGGGGTCCGTCGGGGCAAGGATCAGGGGAGCACGGGGGGCGAGCCGCTGTCCGCGACGGGTGTCGACTCCCTACGCTGGCAGCGTGACACTGATCGCGACCCAGTCGCTCACCAAGACGTACGGAGGTCGGGTCACCGCGCTCGCCGACCTCACCGTCGCCGTCGAGCCCGGGATCATCGGCCTGGTGGGCGCGAACGGCGCCGGAAAATCCACGTTGATCAAGATTCTGCTCGGCCTGATCCCCCCGACCAGCGGTCAGGTCTCGGTGCTCGGCATCGACCCGTCCGCCGACCCGGCGGCGGTTCGTGCCCGCGTCGGCTACATGCCCGAGCACGACTGCCTCCCACCCGACCTGTCCGCCGCCGAGCTGGTCACCCACCTCGGCCGGATGAGCGGCCTACCTCGCACCGCCGCCCGCGAGCGAGCCTCGGAGGCCCTGCGGCACGTCGGGCTCTACGAGGAGCGTTACCGCCCGGTGGGCGGCTACTCCACCGGCATGAAGCAGCGCGTCAAGCTGGCCCAGGCGCTGGTGCACGACCCCGACCTGCTGCTGCTCGACGAGCCGACCAACGGCCTGGACCCGGCCGGCCGGGACGCCATGCTGGCGCTGGTGCACCGGATCGGCACCGAGTTCGGCATCTCCGTGCTGGTCTGCTCGCACCTGCTCGGCGAGGTGGAGCGGATCTGCGACACGCTGATCGCCATCGACGGCGGCAAACTGCTGCGCGCCGACCACATCTCCGCGATGACGTCGGCCACCGACGTGCTCGCCGTGGAGGTCAGCGAGGGCACCGAGGAGCTCGCCGCCCGGCTCGCCGAGCTCAAGCTGCCGGTGGCACGGGACGGGCGACTGCTCCTCGTGCCACTGGCGGACGACGCCACCTACGACCTGATCCTCGGCGCGGTCGCCGAACTGGACCTGCCACTGCACCGACTGGACCAGCGCCGGCACCGGGTGGCCGAACTCTTCGCCACGAGGGAGCTCTCCCATGCCTGAGCCGACCGCAGCCGCCGTGCGCCCCGCGCCGACCGGCGTCATCCACGACATCGGCTACCAGCGCTACGAGGGCCCGAGGCTGGGCCGCCGCCACGTCTTCGGCGCCCTCTACCTGCACGGGGTACGTACCGTGTTCGGGTTCGGGCGCAGCGCCAAGGCGAAGATCTTCCCGTGGCTGGTGGTCGGCATCGTCACCCTGGTCGCGGTGGCTCTCGCGGCCATCCGCAGCCAGATCGGCGAGGTGGTCGCCACGTACGCCCAGTTCGCCGACTCGATGAGCTGGCTTGTCATCTTCTTCGTCGCGGTGGCCGCGCCCGAGTTGGTCTCCCGGGACCTGCGCAGCGGTGTGCTGCCGCTGTACTTCTCCCGACCGCTGCCACGCACCGACTACGCACTGGCCAAGCTGCTGGCGCTTGTCACGGCGCTCTGGCTGCTGCTCGGCGGACCACAGTTGCTGATGTTCCTGGGTGCCGCGTTCACCACCAAGGACGGGATGAGTGGGGTCTGGAACGAGCTGCTCGACCTGCTGCCCGGGCTGCTCTACGCCGGGCTGTGGGCGGCGGTCTTCGCCTCGATCGGGCTGCTGGTCGCCTCGCTGACCGGCAAGCGCGCCTTCGCCGCCGGTGGGGTGGTCGCGGTCTTCCTGATGACCACCCCGATCGTCGGGGTGCTGAGCATCCTGCCGTCGCGTGCCGCCAACGAACTGGCCGGTCTGGCCTCACCCACCACGCTGGTGCGGGGGACGGGCATCTGGGCGCTCGGCGACCTCCTCTTCGACGACGGCGAGGCCGGCCTGTCGATCGGCGGGTTCGGCCCGGTCTACGCCCTGGCCGCGGTGCTGTTGGTCGCCGGCGCGACCGCCCTCCTGCTGGTCCGCTACCGGAAGGTCGCCTCCTGATGAGCACGCTGAGCCTGACCGGGGTGTCCCGGTGGTACGGCAACGTGGTCGCGGTCAACGACATCAGCATGGCCCTGGGGCCGGGCGTGACGGGCCTGCTCGGCCCGAACGGCGCCGGCAAGACCACCCTGCTGCACATGATGGCCGGTTTCCTGTCCCCGTCGCGCGGCACGGTCACCCTCGACGACCAGCCGACCTGGCGCAACCCCGACGTCTACCGGCGGCTGGGGCTGGTCAGTGAACGGGAGGCGGTGCAGGGTTTCCTCACCGCGTACGAGTTCGTGTTGGCAAGCGCGAAGCTGCACCGGCTGGCCGACCCGGCGGCGGCGGCCCGGCGGGCGATCGACCTGGTGGAGCTGGAGTCGGCGCAGGACCGCCGGATCGGCACGTATTCCAAAGGCATGCGGCAGCGGGCCCGGGTGGCCGCCGCGATGGTGCACGACCCGCAGGTGCTGTTGCTCGACGAGCCGTTCAACGGGATGGACCCGCGCCAGCGGCTGCACATGATGCAGCTGCTGCACACGCTTGGCGACGCCGGCCGGACCATCCTGTTCAGCTCGCACATCCTGGAGGAGGTCGAGCAGGTCTCCGGGACGGTGCAGGTGATGGTGGCCGGGCGGTTGGCGGCCTCCGGCGACTTCCGGACCATCCGCCGGTTGATGACCAACCGTCCGCACGTGTTCGCGGTGCGGTCGACGAACGACCGGGCCCTGGCCGTCGCGCTGATCGCCGAGCCGTCGGTCAGTGGGGTCGAGCTGGACCCCACGGGTCTGACCGTGCGGGCCGGCGACTACGGCGCCTTCACCCGGGCACTGCCCCGGATCGCGCTCAAGCAAGGCATCCGGGTGCGCCAGCTGGTGCCGTCCGACGAGTCTCTGGAGAGCGTCTTCTCCTACCTGGTGGAGGCCTGACATGTCGACAATTACCTGGATCACCGCACGCGGGCTGTTCGGCCGGCGTCGGTTCCTGCTGCTGCTCCCGTTGCCGTTGGTGCTGCTCGGGTTGGCCGTGCTCTGCCGGTCACTGGGCGTCGACCCGGGCGAGTGGGGGCCGCCGGTGCTCGTCGGGCTCGGGCTGGCCGTGGTGCTGCCGGTGGTCGCGCTGATCATCGGCACGGGCGTGTTGGGCGCCGAGATCGACGACGGCACTGTGGTGCACATCCTGACCAAGCCGCTGCCGCGTTGGCAGATCGTGCTGCCGAAGCTCGCGGTGGCCGCCGGGGTCAGCGCGGCCACCGTCGCGGTGCCGCTCTACGTCGCGGGCGTGCTGGCCGATTCGGTACGCCTCGGTCTGGCGCTGGCGTTCGCGGCGGCGCTCGGCGCGCTGGCGTACTCGGCGTTGTTCCTCGCGCTCAGCCTGGTCACCAGGCGGCCGGTGCTGCTCGGCCTGGTCTACGTGTTGATCTGGGAGGGGCTGCTGGGCAACTTCGTCAGCGGCACCAAGGTGCTCTCCATCCAGCAGTACGTGATCGCCCTCGCCGACCGGCTCGCCCCCAGCGGGCTGTTGGAGACCACCGTCTCGGTGCCGGTGGCCTCGGTGATGACGGCGCTGGTCAGCGTCGGCTTCACCGTGCTGGCCATCGACCGTCTGCGGTCGTTCAGCGTGGCCGGCGAGACGAGCTGAGGCCGGTGCGCGGCGGTGTTCCGGCCAGCCACCCTCCGGCGGTAGGGCTGGCCGGATGGACCGGCTACCCCACGTCGGGCCAGGCTGGTGGGCGTGAGCGTCCAAGCGGAACGAACGTCGTTGGCTGAGCCGTACTCCCGGAGTAGCCGGCCGTGGCTGACCAGCCTGGCGGTCGCCGGGCTGGCCTGCGCCACGGTCGCCACGGCCGCCCAGGGCACCGGCCAGTTCCACTGGTGGGCGGTGTTCATCCTGATCCCGGGCGCGTTGCTGGCGGCCAGCGGCGGGCCGTTGCTGGCCCGGGGTGGTGGTCGGGCTTTCGGCGGTTACCTGCTCGCCTGCGTCGGCACCCTGGTGTTCACCGTGGGTGCGCTGCTGATGTTCGGCGTGATGGGGCGGGGTTGGCCGCTGATGGTGGTGCTGCCCTGCCTGGCGGTCGCCGGCACCTACGGCTGGCGGGCGGCCCACCCACTGGCCCGCGGCCTGCACCGGGCGGTGGCTCTGCTCGCGCTGACCGGCGCGTTGCTCGGCCTGACCCTGCAACTGATCCGGCTGGACGTGATCGACCTGGAGACCGGTTGGTGGGGCGCGTTCCTGATGCTGGCCGGGGCCATCGTGCTGGGCAACGCGGGCGAGCTGACCCGGCACCGGATGCCGTACCGGCTCCAGGCGATCACCCTGCTGGTGGGGCCGTCCGTGATCGCGATCCTGCTCGGGCTGCGCTTCCTGCGCGGCTGGTGACTCCCGTCCGCCGCCGCCGGAGGGGGGTGGCGGCGGCGGACGGCGGTCAGAACGCGCAGGCGATGACGAGCTCCGGGGTGCGGTCGGGGAGCAGGTCGAGTTTGCCGATCCGGCCCGCCGCCCGCAGGTCGTCGGCGACGAGGGTGAGCTGTTCCAGAAGCGCCGCCGGGCCGAGCGCCTCGGCCAGCGGCACCTCCGCCTTCATCGACAGCTTCCGCTCCGACTTGGCCCGCCGCACCTGGCTCAACGCGTCGCCGGCGAGCCGCAGCAGCGCCGGCTCACCCGACCCCTCGATCGTCCGGGCCACCTCGTGGGTGGTGGGCCACGGCGCACGGTGCACCGAGCCGTACCGCCACCACGACCAGACCTCCTCGGTCACGTAGGGCAGGACCGGGGCGAACAGCCGCAGCTGCACCGAGAGCGCCGAGGCCAGCGCCGCCCGCGCCGAGTCGGCGCCCGCCCCGGTGCCGTAGGCCCGCTCCTTGACCAACTCGATGTAGTCGTCGCAGAACCGCCAGAAGAACGCCTCGGTCGCCTGCAACGCCGCGGTGTGGTCGTACGCGGCGAGGGCGGTGCTCGCGGCGGTGACCACGGTGGTCAGCTCGGCGAGCATGGCCCGGTCCAGTGCGGTGGTGGCCTTCAGCTCCAGGTCGCGGCGCGGCGTCAGACGCGCCGAGCTGGCGTTGTCGTACGGGGCGCGCAGCGCGTCCGCCGCGCCCAGCCCGAGAACGAACTTGGACGCGTTGAGCAGTTTGGTGGCCAGCCGGCGACCAATCTTGATCTGCGCCGGGTCGAAGGCCAGGTCCATGCCGGGCTTGCCGCTGGCCGCCCAGTAGCGCACCGCGTCCGAACCGTGCTGCTCCAACAGCGCCACCGGGGTGACCACGTTGCCCTTGGACTTGGCCATCTTCTTGTGGTCCGGGTCGAGGATCCAGCCCGAGAGCACGGTGTCCCGCCAGGGCAGCACCCCGTGCTCGAAGTGCGAACGGACCACGGTGTCGAAGAGCCACGTCCGGATGATCTCCTGCCCCTGCGGGCGCAGGTCCATCGGGAAGATCTGTGCGAACAGCTCCGGGTCGGTCTCCCAACCACCGACGATCTGCGGGGTCAGCGACGAGGTGGCCCAGGTGTCCAGCACGTCCGGGTCACCGATGAAGCCACCCGGTTGGCCGCGCTGCGACTCGTCGTAGCCGGGCGCCGGGTCACTGGATGGGTCGACTGGCAGCGCGGACTCGTCCGGCGTGAGAGGGTGGGACCAGTCCGGCTCGCCAGTGTTGTCGAGCCGGTACCACACCGGCACCGGCACCCCGAAGAAGCGCTGTCGACTGACCAGCCAGTCCCCGGTCAGGCCGCCCACCCAGTTGTCGTAGCGGTGCTTCATGTGTGCCGGCACCCAGTGCAGCTCCCCGCCCCGGGCCAGCAGCGTGGCCCGCAGGTCGGCGTCCCGGCCGCCGTTGCGCAGATACCACTGTCGAGTCGAGACGATCTCCAGTGGGCGGTCGCCACGCTCGTAGAACTTGACCGGGTGGGTGATCGGGCGCGGCTCGCCGACCAGGTCACCGGTGTCGGCCAGCATCCCCACGATCTCCCGGCGGGCGCCGTTGACGGTCTGCCCGGCCAGCGCCGCGTACGGCTGTGCCGGCACCCCGGCCGGCGGCTCCGCGAGCAGTCGGCCGTCGCGGCCGATGACCACCCGGGTGTCGAGGTTGAGATCACGCCACCAGGTCACGTCGCTCAGGTCGCCGAACGTGCAGACCATCGCGACGCCGGTGCCCTTGCCCGGGTCGGCGAGCGGATGGGCGCGCACCGGCACCTCGACGTCGAACAGCGGGCTGCGCACCGTCGCACCCACCAGGTCGGCGTACCGCTCGTCGTCGGGGTGACAGACCAGCGCGACGCAGGCCGGCAGCAGTTCGGGCCGGGTGGTGTCGATGAGCACCTCCCGCCCGGCCGGCCCGGCGAACCGCAGCCGGTGGTAGGCGCCGGGGCGCTCCCGGTCCTCCAACTCCGCCTGGGCGACGGCGGTGGCGAAGCCGACGTCCCACAGTGTCGGCGCCTCCGACTGGTACGCCTCGCCACGCAGCAGGTTGCGCACGAACGCCCGCTGACTGGTGGTGCGGGCGATCCGGCCGATCGTCGTGTAGGTCAACGACCAGTCCACCGAGAGCCCGAGCCGCCGCCACAGCGCCTCGAAGGCCTGCTCGTCGGTGACCGTCAGCCGTTCGCACAGCTCGATGAAGTTTCGCCGGGAGATCGGGGTGGGGTCGCGGCGTGCGGCATCGTCGACCGGGGCGGTCGGTGGTCGCCACACCGGGTCGTACGCCAGCGCCGGATCGCAGCGCACCCCGTACACGTTCTGCACCCGACGCTCGGTGGGCAGGCCGTTGTCGTCCCAGCCCATCGGGTAGAAGACCACCTTGCCGCGCATCCGCTGGTACCGCGCGACGATGTCGGTGTGCGTGTACGAGTACACGTGCCCCATGTGCAACTCGCCCGATACGGTCGGCGGCGGGGTGTCGATCGCGTACACGTCGGCCCTGCGACCATTCCCGCTCGGCGCGTCTGACGCCGCGCCGCGACCGGGAACAGTCGCCTTCGAGCGGTCGAACGCGTACGTGCCCTCCTCCTGCCAGTGGCGTGCCCAGCTCTCCTCGAGCCCGTCCAGACTCGGACGCTCGGGAACGCCGGCGCGGGACGTCCTCGCCGTATCGGTCATCCTGCGATCGTAGGCACCGGGGGAGGGCCCGGCCACGTAGTTAGCGCATCGCTGGGTCAGATCAGCGAGTCGCGCCACTGCCGGTGCAGGGCCGCGTACCGGCCGTCGGCCTCGGCCAGCACGGCGGGTGGGCCGTCCTCGACGACCTGCCCGTCGTCGAGGACGAGCACCCGGTCGGCGGTTTCCACGGTGGAGAGTCGGTGCGCGATGACCAGGGCGGTGCGGTCGCGCAGGATGGTGCCGAGTGCGCGCTGTACCAGCCGTTCGGTCGGCACGTCCAGCGACGACGTCGCCTCGTCCAGGATCAGCACGGTCGGGTCGGCCAGGAACGCCCGGGCGAACGCGACAAGTTGGCGTTGCCCGGCGGAGAGTCGGCCGCCGCGCCGGTGCACCTGGGTCGCGTACCCCTCGGGTAGGGCGGCGATGAAGTCGTGCGCGCCGATCGCCCGCGCGGCGGCCTGGACCGTCTCGTCGTCCGCGCCGGGGCGGCCGAACCTGATGTTCTCCGCGACGGTCCCACTGAACAGGTGGTTCTCCTGGGTCACCAACACCACGGCGCGACGCAGGTCGGCGTCGCTCACGTCACGCAGGTCGACCCCGTCCAGCCGGACCGTGCCGGTGTCCGGGTCGTGGAAACGGGCGACCAGCTTGGCGATCGTCGACTTGCCCGCGCCGGTCGGCCCGATCAGTGCCACCGTCTGCCCGGCCGACACGGTCAGCTCCAGCCCGCCGAGGATCGGGGCGCCGGCCCGGTAGCCGAAGGAAACCGCCCGGAAGGTCAACTCGCCGCGCCCGGGCCCGGTCGGCAGCGGTGTGGGTCGGGCCGGCTCGGCGACGGCTGGCCGTTCGTCGAGCACCCCGGCCAGCTTCTCCAGTGCCGCCGTGGCCGACTGGAGCGAGTTGTAGAACTGGCTCAGCTCCTGCATCGGCTCGAAGAAACGACGCAGGTAGAGCAGGAACGCGGCGAGCACGCCCACCTCGGTCTGCCCGTCGAGCACCCGCCAGCCGCCGTAGCAGAGCACCACCGCCACGGTGACGTTGCCGATCAGCTTGATCGCCGGCGAGTACGTGGCGATCAGGCGGAACGTGAGCAGGCTGGTTCGTCGGTAGTCGTCGCCGAGCGCCACGAAGATCCGTTGGTTGCGCGGCTCCCGGCGGAACGCCTGCACCGCCCGGATGCCCCGCATCGACTCGACGAAGTGCACGATGACAAGCGCGACCGCGTCCCGGGTCCGCCGGTACGCGCTCGCCGACGACCGGGCGAACCAGCGGGAGAGCCAGAACAGGAACGGAAAGGCGAGCAGCGTCACGGCGGCCAGCGGCAGGTCCAGCCAGAGCAGGATGGCGGCCACCGACAGCATCGACAACCCGGCCATCACCAGGTTGTCGATCCCACCGTCGACAAGCTCGGCGATCGAGTCGAGGTCACTGGTGAGCCGGGAGACCATCCGACCTGAGGTGTACCGCTCGTGGAAGCCCACGGACAATCGCAGGAAGTGCCCGAACACGCGCTGCCGCAGGTCGAGCAGGACGGCCTGACCGATCCGGGCGGAGAGGGTGAGGAACCCACGTCGGGCCGCGTACTCGGTCAACGCGGCCACCACGAACGCCGCGGCGACCGCGACCAGCGGGCGGGCGTCGCCGGCGCGCAGCGGCGCGATGGCCCGATCGATGCCGATCATGACCAGGTACGGCCCGGCCATCGCGGCGGCGTTCTGGGTCAGCAGCAGGCCGACGGCGGCGGCGAGTCGCCCCCGGTGTGGTCGGAGCTGCTCGGCGAGCAGAGTCCGGCTGAGCCGGCGCAGCCGGGCCACCGCCTCGGGTGCGGTGTCCTCGGCCCGACTCCGGTCGGCCTCCGGGTCCGTGGCGGTCCCGCGCCACCGGGTCAGCTCCGGTTCCTCCTCCGGCGGTGGGTCGCCCTGCTGCGGCACGGTCACGAGCGCACCAGCCCCCATCCGCCGGAGGCGGACGGGCGCGGGCCGGCGTCGGCCGCCGGTGGGTGCCCGGTGGGTGGGTCGGCTGCCAGCAGCGCCCGGTACGCCGGAACGGTGGCCAGCAGGTCGGAGTGCCGGCCCACGGCGGTGATCCGCCCGTCCTCGAGCAGGGCGACCCGGTCGGCCAGGGCGATCGTCGACGGCCGGTGCACCACCAGCAGCGCGGTACTGTCGCGCAGCACCTGTCGCAGTGCCCCCTCGACAAGTGCCTCGGTGTGCACGTCGAGCGCGGACAGGGGGTCGTCGAGCACCAGCACCGCCGGTCGGCCGAGCACGGCCCGTGCCAACGCGAGTCGCTGCCGCTGCCCACCGGAGAGGGAGATCCCCTGCTCACCGACCCGGGTGGCCAACCCCCACGGCAGCTCGTACGCGAAGTCGGCCTGGGCCAGCGCGAGGGCCGCCCGGACATCGTCGTCGCCGGCGTCCGGGCGCCCCAGGGTGAGGTTCTCCCGCACCGACATGGAGAAGAGCGTGGGCTCCTCGAACGCCACCCCGACCAGCCGGCGCAGCGAGGCCAGCCGTAGATCGCGCAGGTCGTGCCCGTCCAGAGTGATCCGGCCGGCGGTCACCTCCTGCAGCCGGGGCACCAGCGAGAGCAGCGTGCTCTTGCCGGAGCCGGTGGCACCGACCAGGGCGAGCGTCTCGCCCGGCTCGATGACCAGGTCGATCCCGCGTAGCACCGGCGCGGTGCCACCCGGGTAGCTGAACGAGACCCGCTCGATGCGGAGTTGGCCGTGCACGGCGTCGCGGGTCAGGGCGAGCGCGCCGGGAGAGTCCACGATCTCCGGTGGGGTGTCCAGCACCTCCTGGAGCCGGTCGGCGGCGGTGGCGGCCTCCTGACCGTTGGCGATGATCCAACCCAGCGACTGCACCGGCCAGATGAGCATCAGTTGCAGGCTGACGAACGCGACCAACTCGCCGATGGTCAGCGCACCCTTCGCGGCGGCGGCCGCCCCGGCCACCAGCACCACGCCCAGGGTCACGTTGGGCACCAGGTCGAGCAACGCCGAGGTGTTGGCCAGCAGCCGCGCCTTGCCCACGCCCGTGTCGTGCACCCGCTGTGCCCCCACCGCGAAGCGGGCGGCCAGTTCCGGCCCCCGGCCGTACGCCTTCATGGTGCGCAGACCCTGCGCGGTCTCCTCGACCAGGGTCGCCACGTCGCCCTGCTGGTCCTGCATCCGCCGGGACGCGGCATGGTAGTGCCGCCCGAACCGGCGGCTGATCAGCAGCAGCGGCACCGAGCTGGCCGCGACCAGCGCCCCGAGCATCGGGTGCAGGTTGACCAGCAGCACGACCACGACCACGTAGGTGGTCAGGTTGAGCAGCAGGAAGAACACGCCGAAGGAGAGGAACCGGCGGATCACCGACAGGTCGCTGGTGATTCGGGAGAGCAACTGGCCGGACTGCCAGCGGTCGTGGAAGCTCGTCGGCAGCCGTTGCAGGTGGGCGTAGACGTCGGCGCGCAGCGCCGCCTCCATGCCCACGGCCGAGGACGACTGCACCCACCGGCGGATGAAGATGAGCACCGCCTCGACGACGCCGAGCAGCAGCGCCAGGCCGCCGAGCTGGAGCAGCCCGGCCGGTTCGTGCCGGGCCGCCGGCCCGTCCACCACCCGCTGCACGACCAGCGGCACGGCGATCCCGGCCGCCGTGCCCGCCAGGCCCGCGACGAGCAGCCAGGCGAACTCGGCGGCGTACGGGCGCAGGTAGGGACGCAACCGCCAGAGGTTGTGCAACGGGTGCCGGGGCGCGGCGACCGGGGTGGCCGGGTCGCCGTCGCTCCGCAGAGGCATACCAGACGGTAGCGTCAATGGCGGCCGGAGCCGGTGTCAGCTTGCTGTCAGGCGCCGCTCATGACCGAGAAGCCACGTCTTCACGTCCAGCCCCCAGCGGTACCCGCCGAGCGTGCCATCGGTGCGCAGCACCCGGTGGCAGGGCACGAACAGTGCCGCCGCGTTCCGGGCGCACGCCGCCGCGGCGGCCCGCACCGCCGGTGGTCGACCGGCCAGCGCGGCGTACCCGGTGTAGGTGACCGGGGTGCCCGCCGGCACCTCGCGCAGCACCTGCCAGGCGTGCGCCATGAACTCCCCGCCGGTGCGCTGCCGCACCGGCACCGTGTCGATGGCGCCGAGGTCGCCGTCCAGGTAGGACCGGACCGCCGCGCTGACCGGGCCGAGGTCGGCCCGTTCGCGCACCGGCGCCCGCAGGCTCGGGTGGACCAGGGGCAGCAGCGCCGCCGGGTCCGGGGTGAAGCCGGCCGCTCGTACGTCGCCGTCCGGGCCGGCGAGGATGCTCAACGGGCCGGCCGGCGTGCTCATTACGGTGCTGTCGATGCTCATGCCGCTCTCCAGAGTCTCATCGTTGCGTAGGACCGCCAGGGACGCCAACGCTCGGCGTACCGGTCGAGGTTTGTCGGGTTGTCGGGCAGGCCGAGGGCGGCGGCGCCGCGGCGGACCGCGAGGTCGGTGCTGAGCAGGATGTCCGGGTCGCCGAAGGCGCGCATGGCCAAATAGTTGGCGGTCCACGGCCCAATACCAGGCAGCGCAAGCAACCCCCGGACGGCCTCCCCCCGATCCGCCGAAGCCCCCAGATCGACCGACCCGTCAACCACCGCCCGAGCCACCCCCCGCAATGTCTCCCGCCGCCCCACCGGCATCCCAAACCCCGAGTCCGGCAGCGACAACAGTTCCTCCGCGCTCAAAAACCCCCGGTGATCATGGAGTTGTTGTCCCGACACGCCGGAGTCGGTGGCAATAACCTCATGATCAACCGGGCGGAGGGAGGCGGTTAGGAGGCGGGTTAGGGTTTTTTTGGCGGCGGGTAGGGAGATTTGTTGGCCGATGATGGCTCGGACGGCCATTTCGAAGCCGTCTACCGCTCGGGGGACCCGGATGCCGGGTTCCGCCGCCACCGCGGGGGCCAGCGCCGGGTCGGCGGCCAGCGTGGCGTCGATGGCGGCCGGGTCCGCGTCCAGGTCGAGCAGCCGGCGACACCGGGCCACCGCGGGCGCCAGGTCACGGACGTCGGTCAACCGCAGCGTCGCCGCCACGTGCCCGGCCGCCGGGGTCAGCGCCACCTCGCCGGTGCCGTGCGGCAACCGCAAACCCCGGTGGTACGCCCCATCGCGCACCTCGTCCACGCCGGGCAGCGCCCGCACCGCGAAGAAGTCCAGCAGCGCGCCCGCGTGCAGCGGCGGACGGTACGCCAGCCGGAGCGCGATGGTCCCCGCACCGGTCGACGCCTGCTGACCGCCGCGAGCCGTCCGCAGGTCGGACGGGGCACTCGCGTACACCTCGCGGAGCGTGTCGTTGAACTGTCGGACGCTGCCGAAGCCGGCGGCGAACGCGATCTCCGCCATCGAGAGGCTTGTGGTCTCGATCAGGATCCGGGCGGTCTGCGCCCGCTGGGCCCGGGCCAGTGCGAGCGGCCCGGCGCCCATCTCGGCGCGCAGCATCCGGTGCAGGTGCCGTTCGGTGTAGCCCAGTCGGGAGGCCAACCCCGGTACGCCGTCCCGGTCGACCACCCCGTCGGCGATCAGCCGCATCGCGCGGCCGACCACGTCCGCGCGGACGTCCCACAGGGGTGAGCCCGGCGCGGCGTCCGGCCGGCAGCGGCGGCAGGCGCGCAGCCCGACACCCTGCGCGGCGGCGGCGGACGGAAAGAACCGGACGTTCTGCCGCTTGGGTGTGATCGCCGGGCAGGACGGCCGGCAGTAGATGCCGGTGGACGTCACGCCCGTGTAGAACCAACCGTCGAACCGTTGGTCACGACTGTCCACGGCCCGGTAACACCGCTCGAAGTCCAGCTCCATGTCACCGATCATGCCCCGCTCGACCCGCCGTCGGCTGGCGGGAATCGGACCTTGCCGTGCCGGTGAGCAGGGGCCCGTCAACGGGGACGACGGCGACGCCGATGAGGTTGGCCGACCCCGGTGGGCTGGCCGGCACGACTCGGCTGCGCGGCACGATTCGGCTGGGCGGCACGGTTGGGCTGCGCGGCACGGTTCGGCTGGGTGGCGCGCTGTGGCTGGCCGGTCAGCAGGGCGGACCGGAAGACGCCGTCCGGGTCGTACCGCTTCCACAGCCGCCGCACCCGGGCCCCGGTCTCGCCCGGGTAGATCCGGGCGAACGCGGCCGGGTCCGGTCGGCTCTCGAAGTTGACGTACGCGCCGTCGGCCCGCGCCCCGACGGACCGCCAGGCGGCGTCCAACGCCGCACCGCCCTGCGGTGGGAACACCGAGGCGATGACCAGGGTGTCCTGGTGGCGATGGGAGTACGCGGTCGCGTCGGGAGCCACGTCGTTGACCGCCCCGCCCAGCGAGCGGAGCTGCACCACCGCGCGCCCCGGCCCGGTCACGGCTCGCATCACGGCCCGCGCCCCCGCGTCGTTCAGCCCGGTGAACAGGCCGTTGGTGGTAGTGCCGCGCTGCTGGCCGACGTTGGGGTTGAGGTGCGCGGTCGGCACCAGGGTCGGGTAGGGCAGCAGGTCGGTGCGGTGTTCGAGCACCTTGCCGATGGCGAGCAGCGGCTCCACCGCGGGCCGCGCCCGGCGCAGGCTCTCGGCGGCCACCACGGCGGTGATGGACATGAGTGCCGAACGCCCGTCCGCGAACACCATCGCCGCCGCGGACAACTCCCGTGGGGCCTGCGCGAGGTAGGCCGTCCACTCCCGGACGGTGCGCCCGTCCGGATGCGCCTCGACGACCACCTGCGTCACGCCGACGTTGCGTTGCTCGACGGCCTCGATCTCGAAGGCCACCACGATCCCCGCACCAGCTCCGGCACCACGGACCAGCCAGAACAGCTCCGGCTCGTGCGCGGCGTCCGCGCGTACCAGCGTCCCGTCGGCGAGCACCACCTCGACGGCGCGGACGCGGTCGATGGTGAGGCCGTGGGCGCGGACCAGCCAGCCGACCCCGCCGCCGGTAGCCAGACCGCCGACCCCGACGCCGCCGTAGTCACCCGAGCTGACCACCAGGCCGTACGGTGCCAACGCCTTCGCGACGTTCGCCCAGCGGGCACCGGCCTCGACCCGGACCAGCCCGGCCCGCTCGTCGAGCACCTGCACGCGGTTGAGCATGGACAGGTCGATGACCACTCCACCGTTGTTCGAGGAGGCCCCGGAGAAGCCGTGCCCGCCGCTGCGGACGGCGATCGGCAGCCGTTGCTCCCGCGCATAGCGCAACGCGTCGACCACCTGGGCCGTGGTCTTCGGCAGCAGCACGGCGGCCGGCGACGCCGTGGTGGTGTACGTGGAGCGCAGCTGCGCGTACCGGCGGTCGCCGGGTGTGACGATCTGCCCGGTGAGCGAGGCGGGCACCCGGGGCATGGCGGTGCTCATCGTCGCCCCCACGGCTCGCACGTCGGGTGCCCGAGATCGGTCATGGCCCAAGGATGGGCGGGCTTACCGGCCTCGGCAAACCCGGTGGGCGGGTGCGCGCTGGTCACGGAGCCGCGCTGCGCTCGCCGGGGTGGGGGAGGTGACAGGTATCTCCGGTCGGACCCTGCGCTGGCGCTGCCGCCGGAGCCGGCCACGGTGGGCCGGTCAGGCCGGGGCGAGGAGGCCGTCGACCTGACCGGTTCCGCTCAGCGCGACACAGTCGGGGTGGCTATCGGCGCGCCGGATGGGTTCAACGGCGCAGCCGGCGCGCCGGGCGGGTTCATCGGCGACGGATCACCAGGCGTAGCGGGCACCCCAGGCGCACCGGGCACCCCGGGCGTACCGGGCACTCCAGATTCGCCGGTATCCCCGGGTACCCCGGGCACCCCGGGAGCACCGGGCATCCCCGGGGCATCAGCGGTATCACCGGGCGCACCGGGCTTGCCGGGCGCGCCCGGCCGCGTCCCCGGGTCCTGTTTCGCGCCGCCGGGGCTCGGTGCAACCGTCGACTCGGGCGCGGGCGGGCCGGGCACGGCCGCCGGACCCGCCGGGCTGGGTGCGGCCGGTGGGGCCTCGCCCGAGCCGGTCGAGGCGAGAGCGAGCGGAGTGGCGATGAGGATCGCCGCGAGGGTGCCGACCGCCCCCATCGTCACCGTGGCGCGGCGCCGGTTGCGCACCCGCCGTTCCGCTCGGTTCAACTGGTCATGCACGATCGGTGCCTCCTCGGCCAGGTCGGTGAGGGTGCAGCGGATGAGGTGCTCGAAGGGATCGGTCATCGCCGTACCTCCAGCATTTCGACCTCCGGCAGCAGCTCGCGCAGGCGCGTGACAGCCCGGTGGGTACGGCTGCGTACCGTGCCCACGGAGCAGCCGAGCAGCTCGGCGACCCGGGCTTCGGGCAGGTCCTCGTAGTAGCGCAGGACCACCACCGTCCGCTGGGTCGGTGGCAGGTGGCGCAGCGCGGCGCGCATCGCCAACCGCACGTCGGAGCCGCCGCTCGGATCGACGCCGACCGGTTCGTCCGCCGGGTTGAGCGGCGTCTCCCGCCACCGGCGCAGTCGTCGCCACCAGCTGATCTGCTCGCGGTACATCACCACGCGCAGATAGCCCTCGGGATCGGCGTGTCGGATGGACCCCCACTTCGGGATGGTCCGCGCCAACGCCGACTGGAACAGATCCTCGGCGGCGGTGTGGTCCCCGGTCAGCAGGTACGCGACCCGCATCAGCGCCGGCGTCCGGTTGCCGACGAACTCGGCCAGCCGAGCCCGCTCGTCCTCGTCCACCCACACCTCCGTTTCGTTGTCACAGATACAGACGCCGCAGGTCATCGTGGCTATCCGCGATCTGCCGGGTTTTTCCGCCCCGGAAGTGTCGGTCGGGACGGGTAACGTCCGGCCACCAATTCAAGAAGGGGTGGCGCGACATGGCGAGCGTGGCGGGTTGGGCGGCGGCGTCGACACCGGGCACGTTCCCGCCGCTGCCCCGCGCGGTGGCGCAGTCCCTCTACCGCCGGATGCGGGCCGTCGCACCCGCCGCCCGGGGCGCCATCGACCGGGACCGGGCGACCGACTCCGAGCGGGCCTTCGCCGACACCGCCTGCGGCCGGTTGGTCGACTCCCTCGACGACGCGGGCCTGCGGGCGCTCGGCATGTGGACACACCACTGGTGCATGCGCTTCTACGACGACGACACCCGGGCCGGCCGACGGTTGGTTCGCGAGATCGCGGCCCGGCAGGGGCTGGGCTGGACGGCCGACGAGGTGCGCTGGATGCTGCGCGAGTCGTGGTCGGCCGGCCCGGCCGCCGCCGACCGGTTCACGCTGCCGCGGGCCGCCGCGGCCCAACTACCCCCGGCCGACCGACCGCTCGCCGAGCTGCCCCCGGCTGCCCTCCAGCCCGAGGCCCAGCTGCCGCCGGCCGCCCGACCCGAGGCCCGGGTGCCGCACCAGCGCCGCCCGGAACGCTCGCGTTGATGATGGGGTTGGCGGGGTGTTCGACCGACAGGCAGCCCACCAACCGATGATCACCGAATTGGGGCCGACGGTGTGCCGGCGGGCGGCTGCGGCAGGATGGACGACGGACCACCGACGGAAGGACGCCCGATGCCCGCCAGCGCACCGACCATCCTCGCCACCAGCATGGGCTTCTTCCGCGGCGACCGCGGCCCCTCCAACCTGCGTCCCAGCCCGGTCTTCGAGTTGGCGGCCGAGCTGGCCGAGGCCGGTCCACAGCCACGGGTCTGCTATCTCGGTCAGGCCATCGGGGACCAGCCCACCGTGCTGAGCGCCATCTACGGAGCGTTCGCCGACACCCGGTTCCGGCTGTCGCACCTCGCCCTGTTCCCCATGCCGAACGTCGAGGACATCCGCGCCCACCTGCTCGCCCAGGACGTGATCTGGGTCGACGGTGGCAGCGTGGCCAACCTGGTGGCCGTGTGGCGGGTGCACGGGCTCGACGAGATCCTGCGCGAGTGCTGGCAGGCCGGCGTGGTGCTGGCCGGGGTCTCCGCGGGCTCGATCTGCTGGCACGTCGGCGGCGCCACCGACAGCTTCGGCCCGCGCCTGCGCGGCTTCACCGAGGGCTTGGCCTGGCTGCCGTACGGCAACGGGGTGCACTACGACAGCGAGGGGCAGCGGCGTCCGCTCATGCACGAGCTGGTCGGCAACGGGACGCTGCCGACCAGCCACTGCACCGACGACGGGGTCGGCCTGGTCTACCGCGGCACCCAGTTGGTCGAGGCGATCGCGGACCGCGAGGGCGCGTCGGCGTACGAGGTCAGCCGCGGCGCGGACGGCAGCGTCCGGGAGGCGGTCATCGCCCCGCGCCTGCTCGGCTGAGCGTCACGCCTGCTCGGCAGGCGGCTGGCGTCGGAGCACCGCATCGAAGACCTGCGCCAGCTCGGCGGCGTCCTCCCCGGCGTGGTGCGTGTGCGGCACGTCGTGCAGACCCAACTCGTGCTTGATCTTGCCCTTGCGGGTCTGGACCCACTCGCTGCCGGTCAGCCCCATCCAGTAGCTGCGCAGATCGACACCCGAGCCGGTGGCACCGAACGGGCTGTGGCCGACGAAGCGGACGAAGTACCAGTGCACGAACATGCCGTCCCAGACGGCCGGGGCGGCCAGGAAGACCGGGCGGCCGATCCGGCGCAGCCCGTTGACCCAGGTGGCCGCGGCGGACATCGCGTCCTGCGCGGTGGGTGCCTCCCGCAGCAGGCGGTCCCGGTCCAGGCCGGAGACGGCCAGCGCCGCCGGCACGAACTCGTCGGAGATCGGACGCAGCTCGGTGTAGAAGGTCAGGTCCGGGTGGCCGGCCACGGCCATGCCCAGCGAGATCATGCTGTACGGCCCGGGGATCGGCCCGTCCGCCTCCACATCGACGGCGACGTACAGCTCGGGCAACGTCGAGGTCATCCCACCTCCAGTAGCGAGACATCGGGTTCGGCAGGGTAGCAACGCTTGCCGGGTCCGGTCGCGACATAATCCGCACCCCGCGTAAGCTGGCTGGTCGTGAGTCTTTCCATCGGCATCGTCGGCCTGCCCAACGTCGGCAAGAGCACGTTGTTCAACGCGTTGACCAAGAACGACGTGCTGGCGGCGAACTATCCGTTCGCCACCATCGAGCCCAACGTCGGCGTGGTCGGCCTGCCCGACGAGCGGCTGGGCAAGCTGGCCGAGATCTTCTCCTCGCAGAAGGTGCTGCCGGCCCCGG
Source organism: Micromonospora sp. NPDC049101 (assembly GCF_040648675.1). Classification (NCBI taxonomy): domain Bacteria; kingdom Bacillati; phylum Actinomycetota; class Actinomycetes; order Micromonosporales; family Micromonosporaceae; genus Micromonospora; species Micromonospora sp. NPDC049101. The sequence continues at coordinate 265,731 of NZ_JBEZED010000006.1, forward strand.
TGTCGTTCGTCGACATCGCCGGCCTGGTCCGCGGCGCGTCGAAGGGGCAGGGTCGGGGCAACGCCTTCCTGGCCAACATCCGCGACGCCTCGGCGATCTGCCAGGTCGTCCGCGCCTTCTCCGACCCGAACGTGGTGCACGTCGACGGCAAGATCTCCCCGGCCGACGACATCGAGACGATCAACACCGAGCTGATCCTCGCCGACCTGCAAACCCTGGACAAGGCGCTGCCCCGGTTGGAGAAGGAAGCCAAGCTCCGCAAGGACCGGGCCGCCGCGGTCGCCGCCGCGAAGGCAGCCATCGAGGTGCTCGACGGCGGCACCACCCTCTACTCCGGGGCCGCCGCCGCCAAGATCGAGCTGGAGCACCTGCGCGAGCTGCACCTGCTCACCACCAAGCCCTTCCTGTACGTCTTCAACGTCGACGAGGCCGAGCTGGCCAACGAGACGTTCCTCGACGAGCTGCGCGCCCTGGTCGCCCCCGCCGAAGCCGTCTTCATGGACGCGAAGATCGAATCCGAGCTGGTGGACCTGCCCGAGGAGGAGGCCCGCGAGCTGCTGGAGTCGATCGGGCAGAACGAGCCCGGCCTCAACCAGCTCGTCCGGGTCGGCTTCCGCACGCTCGGCCTCCAGACGTACCTCACGGCCGGCCCCAAGGAAGCACGCGCCTGGACCGTCCCGGTCGGCGCGACCGCGCCGGAGGCCGCGGGTGTCATCCACAGCGACTTCCAGCGCGGCTTCATCAAGGCCGAGGTGGTCTCCTACCACGACCTGGTCGAGCACGGTTCGATGTCGTCGGCCAAGGCGGCGGGCAAGGTCCGCATCGAGGGCAAGGAGTACGTCATGCAGGACGGCGACGTGGTGGAGTTCCGCTTCAACGTCTGAATTCAGCCTATTCCCGCAGGTCAGACGGTTGAAACGTCGCCCTGGGGCACATCGGGGGCACAACCCCAAGCGTCATCGACTGCGCGACGGGTGCGTTCCTCCGAGTCCGGCACCAGGTGGCCGTACGTCGACAGGACCAAGGTCGCGTTCTCGTGCCCCAGCCGCTCGGCGACAACGATGACCGACTCGCCCTGCATCAGCAGTACCGAGGCGTAGTGGTGCCGCAGGTCGTGACTCGTGGTGCCCTTCGGTAGCCCGGCTCGCTCGACGGCCGCCGAGAAGATCAGCGAGCCGTAGTAGTCGTGCCGGTACGGGCCGGCGAATCGGGTGGTGAAGGCCGGGGCACCGTTGGCGCGTCGCGGTAAGTGGGTGGTTGCGGTAGGCCATCCCGCCCTGCCCTCAACCCGGGGACGAGCCGAGCAGACCACCGCCCGACCCGCCAGCGTCCGAACCTCCGTCAAGGTCCGCTTGACGTGGCGGGCCGGGCGGTGCCCCGCTTCCCAAAGGGCGGGTCGACGGCATACGGGATGGTTGGGTTCCGTGCTCGGCAGCCAGCAATGACTAGGGCTCCCCGCTGGCTTTCCGAGGAGATAGCCCTACCGGTAGGCGAGTTTCGGCATCAATCGTTGCGTCGTCCAACTGTGCTTGAGTCAGACCTATGGTGCGCCTTAGATCAACGCCGGAGAAGTTGGTGCCTTCCAGCTTCGCCCCGCGAAGATTCGCCCCCCTCATTTTCGCAGGCCGAATATCCCAGCGCGCACCGGCCTTGCGCCCGCTAAAATCCGCGCCGGTCAAATCCGCGCCTCCGAAGAAGGCGTTCGTGAAATCGGTACCGCAAAAGTAGGTGCCACTCACGTCAGCGCCAGTGAAAAAGGCCCCTCTAAAGTTCGCGCTACATGCAGAAGCGCTCCTCATCTTGGCTGCTACGAAGGTCGCTTCACTTAAGTCTGCTTGCTCGAAGTACGAGTTGTCTACGTAGGCGTAGCAGAGGTTGGCGTCGGCCAAGTGAGCCTTGGTGAAGTCCGTCTTGTTTAGATTCCGTCCCCAGAGGTTCAATGTCTTGGTTTCCAACCCCCTCCCCTGTCGTCGGCCCAAGATGCCAGCAGCGACTTGGACGTCCCTTGGAACGGGGTCAACGCCGATATCCAACTGCTCCCTAGAGACATCACGGGCTCGCCCCTGGATGTAATGAACAACAATCTCTGTAACCTCTGCCCGATACTCGGGCGAGTCCTTAGCTATCCGTGCAAGCGAGTAGAGGCCGCCGATCCGCACGTCAACATTCTCGCTGCCGATTTGTTCGACAGTCTTGGTGAACCTGTCGGTCACCTGCCCTCTCTGATTAACCGAGACAGTCTTTGCGGTGAAATAGAGGCCGGCGACTAGTGCAAGTCCGGCTGTCGCCTGAAGTAGGGCGGTGCGGATGTCATTCTGTGCCTTGACCTGGTCGGCGGGCGATAGGCCCTTAGGTGACGAGAACAGCATCTCCGGAGCAATTACGACCAGGAATGCGACTGTGGCAATCAACGCTAAGGCTGCAGCCAAGCGCGCAATGGATGGGGCGGCTGCCGTTGTCCAATTTGCAAGCCGCCACCATTTTCCCTTTGTGATGAGATCCTCAGGAAAGAACAGGTGGTCATGCCCGTGAGACATCTGTTTACCTCGGTCGCGATCGGAAAAGGGGAACCGGCGCTATCAGCGCAGCTAAGGGCTCGACTAGTCACCCCATAGCGTCAGCGGCGCTGGTCGATCAAATCTCACCTTGACATCTTGCACGGGTCCCGCTTGACCCGCACTGTCGGTTGGCCGACACAAGCAGGCCGAGGGTAAGAATCGAACTACCTCCGATCTGTTGCGGCACGGCCCGCAGCGGTAACGGTAGGGCGGCACATCAAGAAGGTGATTGTGTGCCCGGACCGTGCCCGTTCAATCCGTAATCAGGGGGAACGACGGAGCGACCGACCGAGCGGCCCGGCACAGAGACCTAAGGCTGGTCCAGTGGGACTGGGTGACTAACTGAGTGACGACAGGGACCGACGTTGACGGACTGCCGTGGACGCCGGAGGACGCTTATCGCAGCTCGCCTGTCGCGGGGGAGCAGGTGGGGCGGTTCGGCTGGTTGCCTGGGGGTCAAGGAGTCGTCGCGGCCCGCCCGAACAACGGCAAGATGGTGACGTGATGACCGAGCCCCTGACCGCCGGCCGGATGGAACTGGTGGATGACCTGGAAGGGCTGCCCGGCAGTTCCGGAGGCTGTCTTCTTGCCCTGACGTTGGAGTTGCCGGTCTTTCTTCGCGTTGGCGACGTCTGGTGGGTTGAGGACGAGGTGCTGTACGTCCAGCGAGGGGGACGTCCCGGTTGTGGCGGCGCATCGAGGTCGCCTCGAATGGCGTCGGAAGCGGTAGCGCCGGGTTCTGGGGCACACAGGGGGCACAAGGCACCGTGAAACGTCGTCAACTAACGAACAACGCTGAGAGCCCAAGACGGCGTGTGATCAGGTGCCGGACGGTGCCGCCGCTGGTAAGGGAATCCCGGCTCTTAGTTCCGCTTCAACGTCTGACCCGGCCTGGTCTCACAGGTCAGGTCCCACCGCAGGTCGGTAAAGACGGGCTGCGGTGGCCGGCTGACCTCAGGGTGTGACGTCCACCAGCACCTTGCCGACCGCGCCGGCCTCGACCGCTCGATGCGCATCGGCGGTGCGGTGCAGCGGAAAGCGGAGCAGTGCCAGGCCGTGCTCCTCGCCGACCGGCAGAGCGCCGTCGTGGAGAGCGGCGGTGACGTCCTCGACGGCTGCGGCGCGTGCCTGCGGGCCAGCCGTGTAGAGCACCAGGAACTGCAGGCGGGTGTTCAGCACCATGTTCTGACCCACGTTCAGCTCGACCGCATGTCCGCCCTCGTTGGCGTACGTCGCGATCGTGCCGCGGATGCGCAGCACGGCTAGGTCCAGAGCGAGGTTTGCGCCGAGCGCCACCTCGGCGACGATGTCGACGCCGGCAGGGGTGATCGCCCGGATGGCGGCGGCCGGGTCGCCCTCGCGGTAGTTGATGGTGTGGTGGGCTCCGGCCGCGGTGGCCAGCGTGGCCTTCTCCGGGCCGCTGACCGTGCTGATCACGGTGGCGCCGGCCCATCGGGCGAGCTGGATCACCGCGTGCCCGACCGCGCCGGCTCCGCCGGCGGCGAGCACGACCTTGCCGTCGAGTGCGCCGGGGCGCAGCCGGTGTGGTCCGTCCTCGGCGACGGTGAGTGCGCGATGAGCGGTGAGCGCGGGGACGCCGAGCGAGGCACCGACGTCGAAACCGGCCGCGTCCGGCAGCGGCACGGCCTGATCGGCGGGTACGACTGTGAACTCGGCGGCGGTGCCGGTGGGCCGCCCGGCGGCGGCCATGAACAGCCAGACACGCTGACCGACGCGGCCCGGGTCAACCCCGTCACCGACGGCGTCGACCACGCCGGCGCCGTCGAGGTGCGGGGTGATCTCGGAGGACAGCTTGCGGTGGGCGGTGCCGGAGCGGGCCTGCCAGTCGGTCGGGTTGACCCCGGACACGGCAACCCGGACGCGGACCTCGCCGGGTGCGGGCGTGGGTCGGTCATGCTCGACGAGCTGGAGCACGTCGGGGCCGCCGGTGTCGCGGTAGATGATCGCCTTCATGATCCATCCTTTGTTCGATTCACATCGTACCGTTCGAGCTGGATCGAACAGTTCGATGCAAGTCGAACATTTCGCAAGACCTGGCTAGGCTTCGTCCCGTGACCGAGGTGATCGAACCCGCCATCGAGACCGTGACGATCGACGTCGTGCTCAGCGCGCTCGCCGACCCGGTGCGGCTCACGCTCGTGCGTGCCCTCGCCGCCGCGGGGGACTGGACCTGCGGCAGCGACATCCTCAAGGGGACCGGCGTCACCATCGGCAAGTCGACGCTGTCGCACCACATCAAGGTGCTGCGCGATGCCGGCCTGATCCGTACGCGCGTCGACGGCATTCGTCGGCTGGTCACGCTTCGTTACGACGACGTGGAACAACGCTTTCCCGGGCTGCTGAGCATGCTGCGCGAACCCGACCCGGCCCGTTCCGCTGCGGAGACGCCCGCCGCGACCGGATGACCCGGACGAGGACGAGCGCCACCAACCCCCGCCGGGTCCTACCAGTGACCGGTGATGAGGACGGCGGCGGCGTCGAGTCGCGCCCGCTCGGGTGTGGTGAGTGCCGGATCCTTTCGCCGTACCGCCAGGGCGTGGTCCAGCACGGTCAGCAGGCTGCCGCCGACGCGGTCCAGGAAGGCAGCCAACAGCGTTGCGACCGGCGGGGCCAGGGGGTGCTCGCCATCGACAGCCACCTGGGCGAGGATGACGGCGGAGAGCGCGACATCGAGTTCTGGCGGCCCCTCGGTGGCGTTGCGCCAGTCGATGAGGACCGGTCCCCGTGACGTCAGCATGACGTTGTCCGGGTGCAGGTCGAGGTGCAGGATCCGGTCCCCGTCGCGTTCGCCGAGCCGGGGCGGCAACGCGTGGAGTCGGCGATGCAGATCCGCCAGACAGTCGGCTGCCGCCAGGGCATCGAGCTGACCGGCGATGAGCGCCGACAGCATGGTGCCCCCGTCCAGGCGTTCCATGACCAGATCGGTCCCGCGTGCCTCGTACACAGTGGGTACGGGAAATCCCAGGCTGCCCACGTACGCCATGACTGCCGCCTCGGCGGCCACGTCTCCACCGCTGCGGTAGCGGCGGAGGACGCGCCGATCGTCGATGGCGAAGACGTCGGCGTCTCGGCCCGACGCCAGCGGAACCGGATCCACCACGCCCCGACGGTAACCCGTGAAGTCGCCGACGCCTGCCGGCTGGATGGGGTCGACGTCGCGGTCTTCGTGAACCCCTTGACCGACCATCAGCGCGCTGTCCTCGCCGACATGTTCGGCTGTCGGGTGATGAGCGGTGCCGACCTCCGATAGGGCATGGTGCAACGTCAGGGACGAACCGCCTTCTCACCATGGACGGCCGCGTACTCCACCGCGAGCCATGGCCCCAGGTCGTCGATGAGGTGGAGTAGTACCGCCGGATCCGCCGAGGGCGCGTGCCCGATCCTCGCAGCGGCGCGCATCTGCTCGGCGCGTTCCGGGTAGTAGAGACCGAACGCCTCGGCGGACTCGGTGAGGTCGCTTGTCCAGCCTCCCCAGCGGGGCATGACCAGCGTGAATCCCGTTCTGACGATGCGACGAGCGACGAGCCGGCAGAGGCTCCTACGGTGGTTGTCGGTGCTCGCTTGGGCCGCTTGCCCACGCCAGTTGGGAAGCGCGATCGACAGGTCGCCGTTTGTCTCGCGGGCGAGCAGGGGAGTGGGCCGGTAGCCGGGGAGTTGGTCGGCGAGGTCGTCGCCCAGCAAGGGAGTGCACAGGCAGGCGACGAAGAAGCCGAGATCGTGACGTTCAAGCTCGCTGAGCAGGGTGCGTGCGCTGAACAGCAGGATGCCCACGCCGTCGATCTCGTCGAAGGACTGGTCGAGGGCTTGCTCGATCCGCGTGGCATCCAGGCGGTCGGCCTCCGTCGGCTCGGCGTGCAGAGCGAGCAACAAATCAAGATCGGAGATTCCGGGTACGGCGGTGCCACGCGGAATGCTGCCGTAGAGGTAGGCGCTGTGCAGTCGGCCGCCGCCAAAAGACTCGGCTGTCCGGGTGCGTGCCGCGTCGACAACACCGGCGAATTCCGGTGGGACCCGACTCAGCGCACCTTCCCGCGCGATCCAACCGTCGACGGTCAATCCTCTGCCGGTCATGGGATCACTGTGCCGCACCAGATGATCTTCGGCGAGTGGCCCGCGCCCCGGACGCTCCGACGACGATCACTGAACTCGCCGGCCCGCTCGGCGTGGTTTGCGCGTCACCGCGTCATTCCTGCTGGCTGTCGTAGTGCTTCTGGGCGGCGAGGAGCTCGTCTCCGTGTTGGCCGAACCATCGGATGAGATCGGTGAGTGGTCCGGCCAGGCTGACACCGAGTTCCGTCAGGCTGTAGGTGACCTGGGGCGGGTTGGTGGGTGCCACATGGCGGGCGACAAGCCCGGCCCGGGCCAGTGCTTTGAGGTTCTGCGACAGCATTTTCTGGCTGATGCCACCGACTCGTGCGTGCAACTGCGCGAAGCGATGCGGGCCGGCGATGAGGGCCGCCATGATCAGCGTCGCCCAGCGGCTTGTTGTCTGATCCATGATCGGTCTGAGTAGGCACTTGTTGTCGAAGGTGTCATAGGCCAGGAGCCGGGCGGCTGTCGCGGCCTGCTCTGTTTCCATCACGACAGGAGCTTACAAAAAAGTACCTACTTCCCACCAGTAAGTAGCTTTTCTATGGTGACTTCTCCAGGCACTACTGGCCAAGGAGTCACTGTGAGCAGCAACAACGGACGTACGGCGATCGTCACGGGCGCGTCGAAGGGCCTGGGTGCGGGGATCGCCGCGGCTCTTGCCGAGAGCGGCGCTGCCGTCGTGGTGAACTACCGGGGGGACGCGCAGGGTGCCGAGCGGGTGGTCGCGGGCATCACCGCCAAGGACGGCCGAGCGATCGCGGTCCAGGCGGACGTGGCCAGCAGCGACGATGTGCGCCGCCTCTTCGACCGGGCACGCGAGGTGTTCGGCCCGGTCGACGTGCTCGTGAACAATGCGGCCGTCGCCACGTTCGCGCCACTGTCGAGCATCACCGGGGACGAGTTCCAGCGTGAGATGACCACGAACCTGCTGGGCACGATCCTGACTACGCAGGCCCTGGCCGCGCAGGACGACATCGACGCGGCGTCGATCATCAACGTCTCGACGGCCGGCACTCTCAGCCACCCTCCGTACGCCTCGCTCTACGTCGCGTCCAAGAGCGCCGTCAACGCCTTCACCATCGTTGCGTCCAAGGAGTTGGGCCCGCGCGGCATCCGGGTCAACGCGATCATGCCCGGACCGTCGGACACCGACGGCACCAGAGCCATGGGCTATGTCGGGTCGGATCACGAGGCACAGGCGATTGCCGTCACCCCCCTGGGCCGTACGGGTAGCCCTGACGACTACGGCCCGCTTGTGGCCTTCCTGGCTTCCGACGACGCGCGCTGGATCACCGGGGACGTCATCCTCGCTTCTGGAGGCTTGCGCTGACGCCCCTACGATTCTCCGCGCGTTACTGCTCGGCCCAGGCGCCCAGCTCGTTGCCGCTGGGGTCGGTGAAGTGGAACCGGCGGCCCCCGGGGAACTCGTACGGCCCGTTGACCACCTGACCACCGGCCTCCTTCACGGCCTGCACGGACCGGTCCAGATCGCCTGAGTAGAGCAGCACCAGTGGGCCGCCCGCCCGGACGGTCTGGTCCAGGCGGAGGCCGCCCACCTCGGGTGCGGCGTCGCCGTGCGGGCTGCGGATGCCCGCGTACCCGGGGCCGTAGTCGTTGAACTGCCAGCCGAACGCGTCGGCGTAGAAGCGCTTGGCCTCGGCGAGGTTCGTCACCGTGAGCTCGACGTAGTCGATGGCGTGGTGCTGGTGCGGAGATGACTCAGACATGAACGCCATTGTCCGCCCCGGGTGCGACGCGACCGCGACATGCAACTAGAGGTTGCGCGAGAGTCGGAGCTGCCGTAGGTTAAGTGCAACCAAAGGTTGCGAAAGGGTGGGCACATGGAGCAGGGAACCATCGAACGGGACATCCACGTCGACGCGTCACCCGAGGTGGTCTTCGAGGTGGTCAGTCAGCCCGAGCACATGCGGCAGTGGTGGCCCGACGACGCGCGGTTCGAGTCGGTCGCGGGCGCGCCCGGCGAGCTGGTGTGGCGCAACGCCGACACCGGCGAGACGACGACCGTCGCGTTCGCCGTCGTCGAGGTCGACCCGCCGAAGCGATTCTCCTTCCGGTGGTGCTTCACCGAGCCGGACCGCAGTGGGCCGGCGCTGCTCGTCACCTTCGACCTGATCCCCACCGGCACGGGGACGCAGATCCGGATGACCGAGACCGGCTTCCGCGAGATGGGCTGGGAGGTCGCCGTGCTGGAGGCGCAGTACCAGGACCACGAGAACGGTTGGGACCACTACCTGCCCCGGCTGGGCGGGTACGTCGCGCGGCTGGTCGCCACGCCGTGAGCACCGTGGTCGACGACGAGCTGTGGTCGGCGATCGGCGACCCGACCCGGCGTACGATGATCGATCTTCTGCTCTCCGACGGGCCGGGCACCGCGACGTCGCTGAGCCGGCGGCTACCGGTCACCCGGCAGGCCGTCGCGAAGCACCTGGCCGTCCTGGACCGGGTGGGGCTGATCCACGCCGAGCCGGCCGGTCGTGAGCGCCACTACCAGGTCGACGAGGTGCAGCTCGCCCGTGCCGTCGCGCAGCTGTCGGCGGTGGGCTCCAGCTGGGACGCCCGGCTCCGCCGGATCAAGCGGATCGCCGAGGCGATCGAGCGCAGCCGCCACACCAACGAAGGAGACTGACAGTGGTCGACATCCTGCACCAGGTCGGCGCCGTCGCCGCACTCGACGACGTCTACCGAGCGGTGGCAACTCCCAAGGGCGTTGCCGGCTGGTGGTCGGTCGACACGACCGGCAAGAGCGAGGTCGGCGGCCGGCTGGCGGTCCGGTTCGGCGACGACCCTGGGTTCGACCTGGACATCCTTGAGCTGGACCCGGCCGGCCGGGTGCGGTGGCGGGTCATCGACGGCCCCGCGGAGTGGATCGGCACCGAGATCGACTGGCGTCTCGAACAGCGTGGCGAGTTCACCGTCGTCCAGTTCAGGCACGAGGGCTGGCGCGAGCCGACCGAGCTCATGCACCAGTGCAGCACCAAGTGGGCGACGTTCCTGCTGAGCCTCAAGGCGCTGATGGAGACGGGGCACGGTCGGCCGGCACCGGACGACGTGCAGATCAGCGCCGGGCACTGACCTCGGTGCCGGTCGGGCCGCCGGGGGTTCGCGCGTTCCGCCGCGAGCCGCCGGGGGTTCCCGCGCTCCGCCGCGAGATCGCGAACCCTCCGGCGATCAGGCCGAGGGCCACTATCGCCACGGCGCAGAACAGCAGCGTCGGGCGGGCGCCCACGGCACCCACCAGTGGCCCGCCCAGCATGGTGCCCAGGGGCACCGCCAGGACGAGGATGGCACCGTTCGCGGCGAGCACCGCCGGCAGTTGCGCGGTCGACGTACTGCGCTGGAAGAGCGCCATCGACGTGGACATGTACGGCGCCCAGATCAGGCCCGCCAGGGCGAAGGCCGGCAACGACACGACGAGCGGCGCACCCAGGCCGAGGGGCAGCATGGTTGCCCCGAACCCGACGACGATGCCGATGGTGGTGGCCCGCAGCGGCCAGCGGCGCAGGTAACCGGCGACCAGACCGCCGACGAGACCGCCGACGCCGAAGGCGGTGTAGAAGATCCCGAGCAGCGTCGCCGAGGCGTGCAGGTCGTCGGTGATGTGGATCGGCATCGCCACGTACACCGGCCCGAAGAGGAAGAAGAACCCCAGGCTCAGCAGCAGGAGTCCCAGCAGGGCCGGGTCGCGGCGGATGACCGCGAAGCCGGCGGTCCGCGATGCGCCGCGCTCGGCCCGCTGGACGCCGTCGGTGGTGGGAAGAGCGAGGCGGTACGTGAGGGCCAGCGCGGCGAAGGTGGCGGCGTCGATGGCGATGACCCACACCGGCCCCGCCCAGCCGATCAGGAGGCCCGCCAATGGGGGGCCGACGATCGTGGCGAACCCGGCGATGGTGCCGAGCAGCGCGTTCGCGGGCAGGTGGTGGCGCTGCGGCAGCAGCTCGGCGATCAGGGTGAACCGCCCGGCCGAGCCCCACGAGTGCAACAGCGCCGACGCGGCCAGCAGGACCACGTACAGCCCGAGGGTGAGCACACCCGCGAGGTGGGCGACGGGGATCGCCGCGAGCGCGCCCGCCCGCAGGATCGCGTCCCACCCGGCGAGCTGGGCGCCGCCGCGCCCGCGCAGCAGCCGGCCGAAGACGACAGTCCCGACCGCGCTCGGCACGGAGTACGCCGCCATGGCCAGCGCGATCCAGATGCCGCGCCGGTCCGCCGGTGCGAGGTCGATGGCGAGCCAGGTCACCGCGACCACCGCCATGCCGTCGCCCAACGCCGACACGGCGAGCCCGGGTAGGACGCGCCGAAGTTGCGGGTGACTGACCACCGGCCAGTACGGCGAGGAGCGCGGAAACCGGGCTGTCATGGAGCCAGCTGACCCCTCGCGGACCCTGCGGATCAACAAAGACTGCCAACAGCAGAATCAGCCCAGGGCGAAAGGGCGGCGGCGGAGATCGACTCCGGTTCTTTGAAGTCGGGGGGTCAAGGAGACCTCGACACCCCGGAATCCCGGAACCGGAGTCGACCAGCCGCCGTTACTCCGCTCGGTAGACGGAGATGTGGGACGTGCTGTCGGCGGTGAACGGCCGCCGGTGCCAGTCGGCGTACCGCTCGGTGAGCCGGAGCCCTGCCTGCTGCGCCATCTCGTCGATCTGGTGCGGCCAGGCATACCGCATGGCGAACGGCTTCAGGTGCACACCGTCAGCGTCGAAGGTGATGGTCTGCCGGATGAAGGACTGCGCCGGTCGGTCGTACCGATGCAGTCGGATCGTCGCGGAGTCCTCGGTGACGCCCCAGACCTGCACCTGCTCGTCGGCGTCGAAGGTGCGCGGGTCGGGCACGAACGTCTCGATGACGAACGCCCCGCCAGGCGACAACACCCGGGCGACGTTGCGGAAACAGTCCGCCTGCCGCCCGGCGTCCACCAGGTTGAACAGCGTGTTGAAGACCAGGTACGCGAGCCGGAACTCACCCGTCACCGGTACGTCCGCCATGTCGGCGACGACCACCGGGATCCGGTCGCCGCCGGGCTTGGCCCGCAGCTGCGCCACCATCTCCTCGGACGCCTCGACACCGTGCACGTCGAGACCTCGCTCGGCCAGCGGCAGCGCGACCCGGCCGGTGCCGATCGCCAGTTCGAGAACTGGTCCACCGTCGGCCAGGTCGGCCAGGAAATCGACGGCTGGCACCGGGTCGGGGTTGCCGGGGCTGTCGTAGCCGGCGGCCCACAACCGGCCGAAGAGGCCGGGATCGTCGAAGACCGACATCAGCGGCCTCCGGGGTTGGTCAGGGGGTCAGTGGCGCGCTCCCGCGCCGGGGGAGTCGGAGCAGATCTGCTCACGAAGCCTCGATTCCTCAAGTCGGGTGACGTTGGGTCGGAGGGACTTCGTCGTGTTCGGCATGGTGGCTGCTCCCTTCGCGCGGCTGTGGACCGAGCAGACCAGAGACGGCTGCGGCCCGGCAAGGCATATATGCCAGCCGGGCCGCGGTGCTCGGGCGGTCAGGAGATGTGGTGCAGGATCACGTTGTGCACGTGGTGGCTCTTCTGCGCGCCACGGAACTCCACCTCGTAGGTGTGCGTCCCCACGTGGATCGCGATCGCACCGGTGGAGAAGAACGAGCCACCCCAGGACTTGTTGCTGACCACACTCACGCTGGTGATCTTCGAGTACGGGATGCTGGTGATCGCGAACCGCTTCCCGATGAACGAGCGGTCCTGGATGATCACGCGACGGTCCGTCAGCCCGATGAACCCGGTGCCGGTGCCGACCGCGTCGTAGACGGCGATGATCTGCTCGCCGTCGAGGAGGCCGCTCTCGATCTGCTGGACCTGCTCTTTGCGGTCGTACGCGATGTTCGCCATGGGTCCAAGGCTAGAAAACCGGTGCCAGCCCGCCCGCGAGAGCGACGGGCGTCAGGACTCGGTGACCGCCCGGTACGCGTCCTCGATGCGGGCGGCCAACAGGACCTCACCCTCGGTCAGCGGCTCGCCGTTGCCATGACCGACCCGGATCTGGGTGCTGTCGGGCAGGCGGCTGATCTCGGGGCGCAGGTGCAGTGCGTCAGCGACGACCTTGACCCGTTCGGTCAGGGCGGCGTGCTGGCTGTCGTCGATCGCGAGCGTCCGTCGGATCTGCTCGCCTTCGCGCGTCCAACCAGATAGCAAGGTCAACGCGTCGGAGAGATAGTCGTGCTTGGCCCTGCTGTTGAACAGCACGCGCATCACCGCACCCCCCAAGCGCCGTTGTCGGCTCGTGGCCAAATCGTCGCCATCCCGTGTCTTGTCGGTGTCCTCTAGTCTGTCGCCGCTCGGAAGGGGTGTCCACGCCCACACTTCCGTGTTCTGTTGGCCTAGCGGACGGCTACGGTACCCAAACCGCCGATTGATCTGGCACCCTGGACGCCCGTGCGGACCGAACGGGCGAATGACGGCGGGCAGACCGAACGACGAGACCTGAAGGTGATCGTCGGTGCGGCGATCATCCGGGACGGGCGGGTGCTCGCCTGTGCGCGTGCCGCCCCGCCGGAGGTGGCGGGGATGTGGGAGTTCCCCGGCGGGAAGGTCGAGCCGGGGGAGACCGAAACCGACGCGCTGATCCGGGAGTGCGCCGAGGAGTTGGCCGTACGCGTCGAGATCGGCGACCGGGTCGGCCGCGATGTCCGGATGGCACACGGTCGTTCGGTGCTGAAGGTGTACACCGCCCGGCTGCTGGACGACGACCAGCCGCAGGCGCTGGAACACGAGGCGCTGCGCTGGCTCGCGGCCAACGAACTGGACTCGGTCACCTGGCTCCCCGCCGACACCCCCATCGTGGCCGCCCTCCGCCAACTCCTCAAAACCCCCTAACCCCGCCCCGCCCCGCCCCGCCCCCCGGTCCCTCGCCCCGCCCCCGCCCCCTCAGCTCCCGTTGATCATGAAGTTATTGTCGCGACACGCCGAGCGAGCGGGCAATAACTCCATGATCAACGGGCGGGGCGGGGCGGGGGCGGGGTGGGGGTGGGGTGGGGGAACGGAGTGGGGGCCGCGGCTGTTGCCGCGGCCCCCACCTTCGTTGCGGGTTTTAGTGCTTGTCCTGGTCTGGGTGTGCGAAGTTGAGGTGCTCCGGGGGCAGCGGGAAGGTCACGTCGTCACCGAACGGTGACGGCGCGGCCGCCCGGTCGAATGTGAGCTCGGTCAGCGGCAGCTTGCCCCGGTCGTCGACCGCCGGAGCGGTCGGGTGGGGCACCTCCCGGTCCCAGTTCACGCCGCTCTGCGCCTGCGCCTCGGCCCGCGGGTCGTGGGAGCCACCCGCGTGCGAGTGCACCCCACCCCGGGCGGAGCCCGGCGTCGCCGAGCCCGGACGGGCGGTGGTCACGCTGGTCTGGGGCGTCTCGCCCCGACGGAAGATCTTGCTACCAAGCCACACAAGGGGATCGTACCTGCGGTCGACGACCCGTTCCTTCATGGGGATGATCCCGTTGTCAGTGATCTTGATGTGCTCGGGGCAGACCTCGGTGCAGCACTTGGTGATGTTGCAGAAGCCGAGGCCCTGTTCGGCCTGCGCGTACTCCTTGCGGTCGGTCCGGCTGTCCAGCGGGTGCATGTCCAGCTCGGCCGCCCGGATGAAGTACCGCGGACCGGAGAACGCCTGCTTGTTCTCCTCGTGGTCGCGGATCACGTGGCAGACCGTCTGGCACAGGAAGCACTCGATGCACTTGCGGAACTCCTGCGAGCGCTCGACGTCGACCTGCTGCATCCGGTAGTCACCCGGGGCCACGTCCGCCGGCGGGGCGAACGCCGGAGTCTCCCGCGCCTTCTCGTAGTTGAACGAGACGTCGGTGACCAGGTCCCGGATGACCGGGAAGGTCCGCAGCGGGGTGACCGTGACGGTCTCCTCGTCGCCGAAGGTCGACATCCGGGTCATGCAGCCCAACCGCGGCTTGCCGTTGATCTCCATGGAACAGGAGCCGCACTTGCCGGCCTTGCAGTTCCACCGGCAGGCCAGGTCGGGCGCGTCGGTGGCCTGGAGGCGGTGGATGACGTCGAGGACGACCTCGCCCTCGTTCACCTCGACCATGTAGTCCTGGAGGTCCCCGCCGGTCTCGTCACCCCGCCAGATCCGGAACTGACGCTTCGCGCTCATCGGTTGTCCGCCTCTCCAGCGTCGGCAACGAGGGCGTCGAAGTCGGCGAGCTCCTCGTCGGTGAGGTACTTGGCCAGCTCGGCCCGGTCGAAGAGGCCGATCAGCTCCGGCCGCATCTTCGGCAGCGGCTTGCGGGTCAGGCGTACGGCGTCGCCGTCCAGCGAGCAGACCAGGTTGACCTGCCGCCACTTCGGCTCCATCGCCGGATAGTCCTCCCGGGTGTGCCCGCCGCGCGACTCCTGCCGCTCCAGCGCCGCCTTCGCGGTGCACTCCGAGACCACGAGCATGTTGCGCAGGTCCAGTGCCAGGTGCCAGCCGGGGTTGTAGCGCCGGCCGCCGAACGCGCTCACCTTGGCGACCCGCTCGCGCAGCTCGGCCAGCCGTACCAGCGCGTCGGCCAGCTCGCCCTCGCGCCGAATGATTCCTACTAAATCCCCCATGACGACCTGGAGGTCCTGCTGGAGGGTGTACGGGCTCTCGCCGGTGTCCCGCTGCAGCGGGGCGAGCGCGGTCTCCACGGCGGCCTCGACCGCGTCCACGGCCACCTTCGGCCGGGCGGCCAGCCCGTCGGCGTAGCTGGCCGCGTGCCCGCCCGCCCGCTTGCCGAAGACCAGCAGGTCGGACAGCGAGTTGCCGCCCAGTCGGTTGGAGCCGTGCATGCCGCCGGAGACCTCACCGGCCGCGAACAGCCCGCGTACGTGGCCGAAGGCGGCACCCGAGTCCGGGTCGACCTCCACGCCGCCCATCACGTAGTGGCAGGTCGGCCCGACCTCCATCGGCTCGGCGGTGATGTCGACGTCGGCCAGCTCCTTGAACTGGTGGTACATCGACGGCAGCCGCCGGCGGATCTCGTCGGCCGAACGCCGGCTCGCGATGTCCAGGAAGACGCCACCGGCGGGGGAGCCCCGACCGGCCTTGACCTCACTGTTGATCGCGCGGGCCACCTCGTCGCGGGGCAGCAGCTCCGGCGGACGCCGGTTGTTGTCCGGGTCGGTGTACCAGCGGTCCGCCTCCTCCTCGGTCTCCGCGTACTGCTTGCGGAAGACGTCGGGGACGTAGTCGAACATGAACCGCTTGCCCTCGGAGTTCTTCAGCACGCCACCGTCACCACGCACCGACTCGGTGACCAGGATGCCCTTCACCGAGGGCGGCCAGACCATGCCGGTCGGGTGGAACTGGAGGAACTCCATGTTGATCAGCGTGGCCCCGGCGCGCAGCGCCAACGCGTGCCCGTCCCCGGTGTACTCCCAGGAGTTCGAGGTGACCTTGTAGGAGCGTCCGACCCCGCCGGTGGCCAGCACGACGGCCGGCGCCTCGAAGAGGATGAACTCACCGGACTCGCGGTAGTAGCCGAACGCGCCGGCGACCCGGTCACCGTCGAGCAGCAGTTCGGTGATGGTGGTCTCGGAGAACACCTTGATCCGGGCATCGTACGAGCCGAACTCCCGTTGGTCCTCCTGCTGGAGCGACACGATCTTCTGCTGGAGGGTGCGGATCAGCTCCAGGCCGGTCCGGTCACCCACGTGCGCCAGGCGCGGGTACTCGTGGCCACCGAAGTTGCGCTGCGAGATCTTGCCGTCCTTGGTGCGGTCGAAGAGCGCACCGTACGTCTCCAGCTCCCAGATCCGCTGCGGCGACTCCTTCGCGTGCAGCTCGGCCATCCGGAAGTTGTTGAGGAACTTGCCGCCGCGCATGGTGTCGCGGAAGTGCACCTGCCAGTTGTCCCGGCTGTTCACGTTGCCCATGGCGGCTGCCGCGCCGCCCTCGGCCATCACCGTGTGCGCCTTGCCGAAGAGCGACTTGGAGATGATCGCGGTCTTCTTGCCGGCGAGCCGGGCCTCGATCGCCGCGCGCAGACCGGCGCCGCCGGCCCCGATGACGACGACGTCGTAGTGGTGTCGCTCGATGCGAGTGGTAGTGGTCATGTCAGGGGCCCTTTAGTTGATGAACCGCAGGTCGGAGAACCACTCGGCCGCGAGCGCCATGATGTAGAAGTCGGCGAGCGCCAGGGTGCCGAGGGTGATCCAGGCGAGCTGCATGTGCCGGACGTTCAACGCCGAGACGAACGTCCAGGCCTTGTACCGCACCGGGTGCTTGGAGAAGTGCTTGAGCCGGCCGCCGATGATGTGCCGGCACGAGTGGCAGGAGATCGTGTACGCCCAGAGCGCCACCACGTTGACCAGAAGGATGATGTTGCCCAGCCCGAAGCCGAAGCCCTTCGGCGAGTGGAAGGCGAGGATCGCGTCCCAGGTGTTGATCAGCGAGATGATCGCGGCGGCGTAGAAGAAGTAGCGGTGCAGGTTCTGGCCGAGCAGCGGGAAGCGGGTCTCACCGGCGTACTCCTTGTGGCCGTCCGGGACGGCGCAGGCCGGCGGCGACAGCCAGAACGACCGGTAGTAGGCCTTGCGGTAGTAGTAGCAGGTGAGCCGGAACAACAGCAGGAACGGCAGGGTCAGCGCGGCATCCGGAATGACCCACCAGCCGGGCAGGAACCGGCCGAAGTGCGAGGCTGCCTCGACGCACCTGTCGGTCACGCACGGGGAGTAGAACGGGGTCAGGTAGTGGTACGCGTCGACCCAGTAGTTGTCGTGCTGGAAGACCCGGACCGTCGCGTACGCCACCCAGGCGCTGAGCCCGATCACGGTGATCAGCGGAGCGAACCACCAGCGGTCGGTACGCAACGTCTTCGCCGCGATGGCGGCGCGCGCCCGCGCTTTCCGCGGCCTCGTTGCCGTTGAAGTCATTCGAGTCGTCTCCTCGACGGGCCCGTACGGGCGGGCTGATCTTTCTCCGGTCGGCACGCGGACCGGCAACCCGCACCCGCTGCCACGTCATGCGCACACCAACGACCACGCCGGATCGACCGACGCAGCTAAGTGACACACGTTACGCCGATCTCCCCGAGCCGTCCGCGCAAGGGAGTGTCCCGTGTGTCTGGCCTGCGGAAAAGCCGTGCCGCGCCGGTCGGGAAGGTCACCCGGAAGCGCCTCCGGTGAAGTGCCAGGACGCCAGTCGCAGCGAGGGTGCGGCCCACCACGCACCGTCCACCCGATCCGGTTGGCGCACCGCCCGCGCGCCCAGCCCGAGCACGGCACCGGGGCCGAGCGCCCGCGGGTACGACTCGGTGAACCGCAGGTCGCGTACCGCACGCACGACCGTGCCGTCCTCGATGAGCCAGACGCCGTTGCGGGTCAACCCGGTGACGACGAGGCTCTTCGGGTCGAGCACCCTCGTGTACCAGAGATCGGTGACCAGCAACCCTCGACGTACGCCGGTGACCAGGGCGGCGGTGTCCGCGTCGACGACCGCTCCGGCCGCCGCGCCGGTGGTGCTCCGGCCGGTCGCGCTGGCCGGGCCGGCCGCCGCGCCGGAGAGGCGCAGGTTACGGGCCATCGGGCCCCAGGTGGCGCCACCCGCGACCGCGTGCCCGGTCGACTCCACACCGGCCACGGCCGCGGTTCGCCGGTCGTGCGCCACCGCCCGGGTGGTGCCCGCCTCGACCAGGGTCAGCGCCCGTCGGCCGGTGCCCTCCGCGTCGAACGGCAACCCGGACGCGCCCAGCGGGTCGTCCACCAGGGTCACCGCCCGGTCGAACTGGGCCACCCCCGGCTCGGCGAACGACTGACGCTCGGCGTACCGCTTGCCGTTGAAGCCGTACCAGGAGAGGTTTTGCAGCAGGTCCGCCACGGCGGCCGGCTCGAACACCACCTCGTAGTGCCCCGGTGGCAGCTCCACCGGGTCGGCCGCCGCCCGGGCCTTCGCCGCCGCCTGCGCGCCCAGCTCGGCGCCGTCGAGGTCGGAGAGTCGGTGGGCGTGGCGTCGGGCCACCCCGTCCGCGCCGTCGAGACGCGCGATGCCGTCCATCGCCGCCTCCGCCGAGCGGCCGTACGCCGTGTGCCCGGCCGAGTTGGCGAACGCCGACGAGCGGAGCGCGGTACGGCAGTAACCGGCCGAGCTGAGGCCCCCGGCCGCGGCCACGAAAGCGCCGACCCGGTCGGCCCGCTGATCCGGCTCCGCGTGGGCGGTGGCCTCGTCGACCTCCGGCGCGGCCGGCGTGGGCGTCGGCGGGGCCAGCCCCGGCCAGCCCGGATCGGGCGGGCAGAGCCGCGCCGCCACCAGGGTGCGCTCCACCAGGGCGCTCAACCCGTCGGCGGTGACCACGCTGCCGCTGCCGGCGGCGGTCCGACCGTCGACGTGCACCCGCAACCGGACCCCGACTGTCGACTCGGCGACGTTCTGGTGGATGGCCGAGTTGGCGAACCGGGTCAGCGCCAGATCCGCCCGCGTCACCACCACCTCGGCCTGCGCGGCCGGTCCGCCCAGGCGACGCACCAACTCCACGACCTGCCCCGCCAGCTCCACCTCGGTCGAGCCACCCGTACTCACGCCGACACCCCCACCCGGACGTTCTTGAACCGGGCCGGCGCGGCCGGGTGGCCGGTGTGGCCGATCTGGCCGGGCTGGCCCTTGCCGCAGTTGGGCGTGCCCCAGGAGACCGTCTCGCCGGAGAGCATGTCCATCGAACGCCAGAAGAGCGGGCCGATCCCGGTGTACGTGGGATTGCGCAACATCCGCCCCCGCCGCCCCTTCTTGATCTCCCAGCCGACCTCGCAGCCGAACTGGAAGTTGAGCCGTTTGTCGTCGATCGACCAGGATCGGTTGAGGTCCATCAGCACACCGTCGTCGGTCGCCGCGATGATCTCCTCCAGCGTGTGCGGGCCGGGTTCCAGGCCGACGTTCGTCATCCGCACCATCGGCAGTCGGGCCCACCCGTCGGCGCGTACGCTGCCGCCGTAGTCGAGGCTGGCCATCGCGGCCGAGTCCCGGCCGGCCAGCACCCCCACCCAGCGACCGTCGCGGACCGCGTCCCGCCTGACCGCCGGGGAGCCCTCGTCGTCGAACCCGAAACTGCCGAGCGCGCCCGGGATCGTCGGATCGATGGTGATGTTCATCAGCTCGGAGCCGTAGCGCAGCGAACCGAGCTGGGCCAGGTCCAGCCAGGACGTGCCGGCGAACGCAGCCTCCCAGCCGAGGATCCGGTCCAGCTCGATGGCGTGCCCGACCGACTCGTGGATCTGCAGGGCCAACTGCTCGCCGCCGAGGATCAGATCGGTCTCGCCGGCCGGGCAGAGCGGCGCGGTGAGCAGCGCCCGGGACTCCTCGGCGATCTGCGCGGCGTGCGCGGCCAGGTCGAGCGACTCGACCAGCTCCCAGCCGGTGGTGCCGTACTGCCCCCGGTAGCTCGGCCAGGACCGGCGCTGCGTCTCGCCGTCGCCGATCGAGGTAGCCGAGATGCCACCGCCGCACTCGCGGATCCGCTGGTCGATCCGGTGCCCCTCGCTGGACACGAACCACTTCGTGGTGTCCCAGATCTGGTACAGGCCCTCGGCCAGGTCCGCGCCGTGTTCGGCCATCGTGCGGGTCGCGCCGACCAGCAGGTCGCCCTTGTCCGACAGGGGCACCCCGAGCGGGTCGATCTCGCAACCGGAGGCCCAGGTCGCGGTGACCGCCTCGACCGCCACCAGGTCGACAGGCGGGCC
Source organism: Micromonospora sp. NPDC049101 (assembly GCF_040648675.1). Classification (NCBI taxonomy): domain Bacteria; kingdom Bacillati; phylum Actinomycetota; class Actinomycetes; order Micromonosporales; family Micromonosporaceae; genus Micromonospora; species Micromonospora sp. NPDC049101. Next base: position 286,077 of record NZ_JBEZED010000006.1, read on the forward strand.
CGGCACGCGCGCGCTCGCCATGGCGGTCCGCGTGGCGCGCCGGCCGGCGTCGCGGGCGGCGGCGTCGGAGAGATCGGGTACGGCGTAGAAGCCCCAACTCGCACCGACAAGTGCCCGGACACCGAGCCCGATGCTCTCGTCCTGGGTCAGCTCCTCCACGTCGCCGTTGCGCGCGCTCATCGACTCGTAACGGCGGTGCATCACCCGCGCGTCGGCGTACCGCGCTCCCGCGTCGAGGGCGGCCTGGACGGCGGCGGTGGCCGCGTCGAACTCGGTCATGCGACCGACCCTAGGCCAGCCGACCGACACCCGTCAGGGGACGAGATCCTCCGGTCGAATCGTGGCCCGCACCGGCTCGGTCAGTTCCAGAACCTCGCCGCGCTTCGTCGTTGCCCGCTCCACGTAGTGGCCGCCCTGCCGCTGATAAAGGCGCATTGTGCCAGTCCTCTGCTCCACCAACAGGTACCACTCGATGCCAGCCGCCGCGTAGTAATGCATCTTGAGGACTTTGTCGGTGGATGCATTGCTCGGCGAGATGATTTCGCAGACCAGCCGGACATCAGCCGATTCGATGTTGGGCTCGTCGAGATCGATTGCGTTGGTGACGACGAGATCGGGAATCGGTATCCGACCTGGCCGGAGCCGGACGTTTACTGCCTCCAAGAGCTCAAGGTCGGCCGCCTCCGCCGCTGCTTCGAGGATGTTGCCGAGCTTGCGGGAGATTCGTTGGTGCCGTGGGGTGGGCCCTGGGGTCACGTGGAGGCTCCAGTCGAAGAGTTCGACGCGATCCTGCGTCTCGCCGAGGGCGAGGAACTCCTCTTCGGTCCACGGACCTTCGTGATCGAACACTGCCGCGGTCATGGGTCACCTCCACCTCGTGCCATCGGCATCCTCTGCTGGCTGCTCGCCCAATGATCGCACTTGACGTGCGATCAGAGCCATGAACGGGTGTGGATGGCGAGGTGACGGGGGTGCGGGGCCGATGCGGACTCGTTACGCTCGGGCCCGCTGACACGCGCCGACTTTGTAGCTTATTTTCACCCTCGGGACTTTCCTGTAAGTTCTCTTCGTCACAGAGGGAGGCGGCCGTGGACAGCTCGGAACCGGTGCCGTCCGGGGAACCGGACGCCCGCCCCGCCGTGCCGGCGCAGCGCTCCGACCAGGACGCCTACCTGCGGGTCAGTGACCTGCGGGTCCGGTTCGACACCGAGGACGGCGTGGTGCGCGCGGTCGACGGGGTGTCGTTCGCCGTCGAACGGGGGCGCACGCTCGGCATCGTCGGCGAGTCGGGCTCCGGCAAGAGCGTCACCTCGCTGGCCATCCTCGGCCTGCACGATCCGAAACGGACCACCGTCACCGGGGAGATCTCCGTCGGCGGCCGGCAGGTGGTCGGTCTCGCCGACGAGGAGGTACGCCGGCTGCGCGGCCGGGACATGGCAATGATCTTCCAGGATCCACTGTCGGCGCTGCACCCGTACTACACGGTGGGCCGGCAGATCGCCGAGGCGTATCGGGTGCACCACCCGAAGGCCAACCGGCGCGAGGCCCGCCAGCGGGCGGTGGACATGCTGGACCGGGTCGGCATCCCGCAGCCGGCGCGCCGTTTCGACCAGTACCCGCACGAGTTCTCCGGCGGCATGCGGCAACGGGTCATGATCGCGATGTCCCTGGTCAACGACCCGGCGCTGCTGATCGCCGACGAGCCGACCACCGCGCTGGACGTCACCGTGCAGGCACAGATCCTGGACCTGCTCGCCGATCTGCAGGAGGAGTTCCACTCCGCGATCATCCTGATCACCCACGATCTGGGCGTGGTCGGCCAGGTCGCCGACGACGTGCTTGTCATGTACGGCGGGCGTGCCGTCGAGCGGGGCAGCGTCGAGCAGGTGCTCCGTGCGCCGCAGCATCCGTACACCTGGGGGTTGCTCTCCAGCGTGCCGTCGCTGCACGGCGACGCGGACGCGGACCTGGTGCCCATCCCCGGCAACCCGCCCAGCCTGATCAACCTGCCGCCGGGCTGCGCGTTCCACCCACGCTGCCGCTACGCGGACCGCGTCGGCAGTCGATCCCGCACCGAGGTCCCCGAACTGCGCCCGGCCGGCGGGACCGGCCCAGCCGGCGTGGCGGGGGCGGCCGGCCACCTGGTGGCCTGCCACCTGAGTGCCGAGGAGCGCGCCGCGCGCTACGCCGAGGACGTCGCATCCGTGGGGGTGGCCCGATGACCGACGAACCACTGCTGCGGGTCCGCGGCCTGACCAAGCACTTCCCGGTACGCCAGGGGCTGCGCGCCAGCGGCCTGGTGCGGGCGGTGGACGGGCTCGACTTCGACGTGCGCCCGGGGGAGACGCTCGGGCTGGTGGGGGAGTCGGGCTGCGGCAAGACCACCACCGGCCGGATGCTGGTGCGGCTGTTGGAGCCGACGAGCGGCAGCATCGAGTTCGCCGGGCGCGACATCACCCACGCCGGCCGGCGGGAGTTGCGCCCGCTGCGGCAGGACTTCCAGATCATCTTCCAGGACCCGTACGCCTCGTTGAACCCTCGGCACACCGTGGGCCGGATCGTGGCGATGCCGTTGCAGGTCAACGGGATCAAGCCGCCCGGCGGCACCAGGGCACGGGTGCAGGAGCTGCTGGAGCTGGTCGGGTTGAACCCGGAGCACTACAACCGGTACCCGCACGAGTTCTCCGGCGGTCAACGTCAACGTATCGGCATCGCCCGCGCGCTGGCGCTGCGGCCCAAGCTGATCGTCGCCGACGAGCCGGTGTCCGCGCTGGACGTCTCGATCCAGGCGCAGGTCGTCAACCTGCTGCGCGACCTGCAACGGGAGCTTGGCCTGGCGTTCGTGTTCATCGCGCACGACCTGGCCGTGGTCCGGCACTTCTGCCAACGGGTCGCGGTGATGTATCTGGGCCGGATCGTGGAGATCGGCGACCGGGCGGACATCTACGAGCGTCCGCAGCACCCGTACACCCGGGCGTTGCTCTCGGCGATCCCGGACGTCACCCAGCTCGGCCCGGCGGGCCGGATCCGGCTCAGCGGCGACGTGCCCACTCCGCTGGACCCGCCGTCGGGCTGCCGCTTCCGCACCCGCTGCTGGAAGGCGCAGGACGTCTGCGCCACCGAGGAGCCCGCGCTGGTCCCGCGCGACGGCGGTCGGCAGGCCACCGCGTGTCACTTTCCCGAGGTTGCGGGGTCGATCACCCAGGTCGTCGAGGAGGTGCCGTCGTGAGCCTGTCCCCGGTGGAGGGTGTGGCGCTGGCCGAGATCGAGTCCGACCCGGACGCGACCACGCCCGCGGCGAAGGGTGTCGTCGGGCGTTCGCCAGGTCAGCTCGCCTGGCTGCGGCTGCGCCGGGACCGGACGGCGATGGTCAGCGGCGTACTCCTGGTGTTCTTCATGCTTGTGGGGTTGGCGGCTCCGCTGATCGAGATGGCCTACGGCGTGGGTCCGCGGGAGCAGTTCCAGAACCTGCTGGACGGCTTCGGCATGCCCCTGGGTTATGCCGGCGGGGTCACCGGGGAGCACTGGTTCGGCCTGGAGCCGGGGCTGGGGAGGGACATCTTCATCCGGCTGATCTACGGGCTGCGGACGTCGTTGTTCATCGCGTTCGCCGCCGCGTTGATCACCGCGACGATCGGGATCGTGCTCGGCGCGCTCGCGGGCTACCTCGGCGGCTGGCTCGACGCGGTGATCAACTGGATCACCGACCTGACCCTCGCGATGCCGTTCCTGATCATCGCGCTGGCCCTCACCCCCACCATCACGCTGCGGTTCTACGGCGAGCGGGGGCAGGTGTCGTCCGCCTTCGGGGTGGGCGTGCTGATCGCCGTGTTCGCCATCTTCGGCTGGACCAGCACGGCACGGCTGGTTCGCGGGCAGGTGATCGCGCTGCGCGAGCGCGAGTTCGTGGAGGCGGCCAAGGCCAGCGGGGCCGGGCTGGGGCACATCATCTTCCGGCAACTGCTGCCAAACATCTGGGCGCCGATCCTGGTCTCGTTCTCGCTGGCGGTCCCGCAGTTCATCACCAGCGAGGCGGCGCTGTCGTTCATCGGTGTCGGCCTCAGCGACGAGACCCCGAGCTTCGGTCGGATGATCTACGACAGTCTGGACTTCCTCCAGACCGACCCGGCCTACGTGTTCTTCCCGGGCATCATGATCTTCGCGCTGGTGTTCGCCTTCAACCTCTTCGGCGACGCGTTGCGGGACGCGCTCGACCCGAAGTCGTCCCGGTAGGGGTGGGCTCATGTTCCGGTTCCTGATCAAGCGGCTCTTCTCGGCCACGCTGACCCTCTTCGCGGTGAGCGTGCTGACCTTCCTGATGTTCTTCGCCCTGCCGCGCGACCCGGTCAGCAGCATCTGCTCGAAGAACTGCAACCCGGAGCGGCTGGAGCGGGTCCGCGACGACCTGGGCCTCAACGACCCGCTGGTCAGCCAGTACGCCGGTTACATGAAGGGCATCGTCACCGGCCGGGACCTGGGCAGCGCTCAGGGTGGCCGGTGTGACGCGCCGTGCCTGGGCTGGTCGTACGTCAGCAACGAGGCCGTCTCGGACACCATCGCCCGGGTGCTGCCGGTGACGCTGAGCATCGTGCTCCCGGCGGCCATCCTCTGGTTGCTGCTCGGGGTGGGCCTCGGCATGATCTCCGCGTTGCGGCGCGGCACCTGGCTCGACCGGGCGGCCATCGGGTTCTCGCTGACCGGCGCGTCGTTGCAGCTCTACTTCGTGGGCGCGGTGCTGCTGCTGGTCTTCGTCTACAACCTGCGGCTGCTGCCGGTGCCCAGCTACACCTCCATCTTCGACAACCCGGCGAAGTGGGCGAGTGGGCTGGTGCTCGCCTGGGTGGCGCTGGCCTTCCTCTTCTCGGCCATCTACGCCCGGCTGTCCCGGGCGCAGATGCTGGAGACCCTGTCCGAGGACTTCGTCCGGACCGCGCGGGCCAAGGGCCTGGCCAAACCCACGGTGTACGGGCGACACGCGCTGCGCGCGGCGATCACCCCGGTGGTGACCATCGCCGGCCTGGACGTGGGCGGGGCGCTGGGCGGGACGGTGATCACCGAGACGACGTTCGGCATCCAGGGGCTGGGGCGTACGGCGGTGGACGCGGTGCGCGCGGGGGACCTGCCCACCATCATGGCGACAGTGCTGATCGCGGCCGTCTTCGTGGTGCTGGCGAACGTGCTTGTCGACCTGCTCTACGCGGCCATTGACCCACGGGTGCGGTTGCGCTGAGCCAGATGTGAAGCGCGTGGTCGGTGGCGAAATTTATCGACAACTGTTACACAACTCGTAGGTTTTCTTCCTTACGATCCTCGGGACGTCGGCGGTTCTCGCCCCGACGAAACGCACGGCACATGGGTGAAGGGGGTATTCATGAGACCACGCGTGGTGGCCGCCGCGGGCGGCGCGATCGCTCTGGTGGTGGCATTGGGTGCGTGCTCGAAGAACACGGGCGAGGGCACCACCGTGGACACCGACCGGCAGCAGACCGGGGTCATCGCGACCGACCCCAAGGACTCGCAGGGGCCGGCGGCCGAGGTGAGCGGCGCGGCGAAGGGCGGCACCTTCACCATCATCCGGGAGTCGCCGATCTCCCACCTCGACCCACAGCGGACGTACTCGTTCGCCGGTCTGATGACCAACCCGCTCTTCGCGCGCTACCTGACCACCTGGAAGGACGACGGCAAGGGCGGCCTGGTCCTGGTGGGCGACCTGGCCGAGACGCCGGGCAAGAACGTCAACAACGACTGCAAGGTCTGGGAATTCACGATCAAGGACGGGGTGAAGTTCGAGGACGGCCGGCCGATCACCGCCAAGGAGATCGCGTACGGCATCGCCCGCTCCTTCGACCCGGACCTGTCCGGCGGCCCGACCTACATCCAGGAGTGGCTGGCCGACACCCCGCAGTTCGACACCAAGTGGGACTTCAAGAAGAACAAGACGTCGCTGCCGCCCGGCCTGAGCACGCCGGACGCCAAGACGCTGCGCTTCGAGTTCGCCAAGCCGCGCTGTGACCTGCCGTTCGCGGTCTCGCTGCCGACCACCGCGCCGCTGCCCGCCGACAAGGACACCGGCGTCGACCTGGACAAGCAGCCGTTCTCGTCCGGCCCGTACAAGGTCGCCAAGAACCAGGTGGGCGTGCAGATCACCCTGGACCGCAACCCCAACTGGGACCCGAAGACCGACCCGGTCCGGCACCAGTACCCGGACCAGTTCGTCTGGAGCTTCGGCCCGACCGCGGACGCGGCCAACAACCGGGTGATCGCCGACAACGGCGCCGACCAGAGCGCGCTCGCCTTCAACACCGTGCCCGCCTCGCTGGTCGCCAAGGTGGCCGGTGACGCCGCGCTCAAGCCCCGGACGATTCTCTCGCCGACCCCGAGCGCCAACCAGCTCGTCATCAACAACCAGCGGGTCACCGACCTGAAGGTCCGCCAGGCCCTCAACTACGCCATCGACCGTGAGGGCTTCATCAAGGCGATGGGTGGACAGACCGTCGCCGCGCCGCTGACCACGCTGATGCCGTCGGCCACCATTGGCTACAAGGCGTACGACGCGTACCCGGCGGGCGCCAACGGCAACGTCGACAAGGCCAAGGAACTGCTCGGCGGAAAGACGCCGGAGCTGGTCCTCGGTGTCGCCGACAACTCGACCGAGCAGCAGCAGGGCGCCCAGCTCAAGGCCAACCTGGAGCGCGCCGGCTTCAAGATCACGCTGCGGAACATCTCCGACGACGCGAAGCTCGACGAGATCAAGAAGAAGGACAACCCCTGGGACCTGTACATCGGTAACTGGGCGGCGGACTGGCCGAGCGGGGCGTCGATCCTGCCGGTGCTCTACGACGGCCGCACCATCAAGGCCGAGGGCAACAGCAACCAGTCCTACTTCAACGACCCGGCGATCAACGCCGAGATGGACCGGATCCAGGCCATGCCCGCCGCCGACCAGGGCCCGGAGTGGGCCAAGCTCGACGAGCGGATCATGAAGGAGCACGCACCGGTGGTGCCGCTCTTCGTCGACGTGGCCTACAACGTGCACGGATCCAAGGCCGGCGGGATCTTCATCTCCAGCGTCTTCGGCTACCCGTCGTTCGTGAACGCGTACGTGAAGCCGTAGGTCGAACCGCAGGCCAGAAGGGCCCCCTCCCGACAGCGTCGTCGGGAGGGGGCCCTTCTGTTCTTGCCGGGCAGATCGCTTGGCGATCCCGCATCGCCCCCTGTGTGCACGGGTCGACACGACAGGCACCTTGCCGGCCCGGACAAGCGGTGGACAGCGGCAGATACGTGCGAAGAAGATCGTGCCTAATTAGCCGTTGACCCCGCGACATCGATCTGTTTGGCTGCCCTCGCGATGACCTTGAGAACCCCTCAAATAACGGGAGATAGTTGTGTCCTTCGGTGCCGCAATCAAATCGGTTCTTAGCCAGTACGTCGGCTTCTCGGGTCGGGCCCGCCGGTCTGAGTACTGGTGGTTCGCCCTGTTCACCCTGCTTGTCAGCATTGTCGCCGCCATCCTGGACAGCGCGCTGGGATTGACCTTCGAGGGCTCGTCGACCGGCGTCATCGGTCTTATCGCCTCGCTGGTGCTGCTGCTGCCGTCGCTGGCGGTCGCGGTGCGACGCCTGCACGACACCGACCGGACGGGGTGGTGGTTGCTGATCGCCCTGGTGCCGATCGTGGGCGCCATCGTCCTGATCGTGTTCTTTGTTATGGACAGCACGCCCGGATCGAACCGCTTCGGCCCCAGCCCCAAGGGCTGACCGCTGGTCCCCGCCCAGCAACGGATGAACATCCCGAACGCGTACGTCAGGCCGTAGCTCGATCACAGGCAGGCAAGGGTCCCTTCCCGACATTGTCGACGGGAAGGGGCCCTTCCGTTGTCTGCGGAACAGCCGTCGCAGCGCCTTTCACTCCGGGCATCGCCGACCGTGGATGGTCGGAGTCAGCTCCGGCAACCCCGCCGTCCGGTCCGCAGTGTGGGCAGGTGCCGCGCCGGCGGAGGTGGTAGGTGACGGTGGCCGCGCCGAGCGCGACTCCCCAGAGCACCCAGGGCACGCTGGGGAGACGCAGGCCCCACCCCTCGTGGATGTCGAGGTCCCAGAGCATCATCAGCCCGGCCGGGATGAGGACGACGGCGACGAGGGACGCCGGAACGATCGCGAGTGCCGGCGGCACCGGTCTTCCGGCCTTGAACCAGATCCACCGGGGGTAGACCTCGCCCCACCGGCTGACCAGACCGTGCGTGAGCACGCCACCCAGCATCGAGGCGATGGCGCAGCCCAGCCCGATCCAGAGCATGCCGTCGGTGTCCTGCATCATCGTGAGAAAGTCCCGGCTGATGCCCAGAGGGTGGCCGAAGAACCAGGCCACTCTGGTGATCTCGTAGGGCAGCGGCGCCAGGCAGGCGATCACGACAGCCCAACGCCCCCACCGCAGCAGCGTCTGCGGGGATGGTCCGTCGCCGGTCGACCCGTGCCGACGGCCGCAGTGCTGGCATGCCGCACGCCTGCGGCGTTGGTAGGCCAGCGTGGCCACGGCCCACAGCAGCCCACCCGCGAACAGGATGATCAGGTTGTTTCGGTGCCAGTACAGGATGTCACCGATGCCGCCCTGCGGGCCGGGCACGCCGGTGAAGGCGAACACCAGCAGCAGTGGGGCGAACGCCAGCACGGCGATCATGGTGTAGTCCGGGATGAGCATGGTGAGGCTGGCCGCCGCGATCCAGCCGAACGCGATCATCGCCGCCGACTGACGGCGAGAACCAGCGCCTCGCGCCATCGCCAGCCCGACCACAGCACCGACCAGGCCGAGCGCCGCCATGAGTGGCGCGCTGACCTCCACCGGGACGCCCTCCAGAATCGAGCCTGTCCTGTGGTCGTCGTCGACCGGCGCGAACGGGAACCCGTCACCGCCGGCCGTCCAGTACACGCCGAGCATGGCGTACGCCAACGACCAGCCGGCCGCCGCGTACCCCGACCACGTCGGCCAGCGCTGCCACCACCTGATCCCGTTCTTTACCCCTTCAGACATGTCACTCCCCGTGAGAGCGCGGCGTCCGATCGCCGCTGCCTCACCAGCCTTGGCCACGCCGGGTGTACGCCACCATCTGCCGACGGGGCGAGGTGGAGCACGACCGCGGCGCTGTCCTACGCCGATCGGCATACGGCGATGCCCACCTAGGATCAGGTGATGATGCGACGGCACCTCGGCCGGATCAGCATGGCGGCCAGCGTCTGCACGCTGGGCGTGACGTTCGTGAGCGACCTCGGCGGTCCTTTCTTCCTGGTGATGGCCACCCTCGCGGTGCTGTTGGCCATCGCGGTGCGGTGGGGACCACACCGGCACATCGCTCCTGCTGCCGGGCTCGCCGGGGTGGCGATGGCCCTGGTCCTCTGGTCGTTCACCGACGGCATGGCCACCGCGGAACGGATCGGCGCGGCAGCGGTCTGGACGACACCGGCACTTGTCGCGGTCGTCGGCGGTGGCTACCCACGGCTGATGCTGCACCGGCGGGCACTGGCCGTGGAGCAGGCCGAGCGTGCTCAGCGCCTACAGATGGCGCGTGACCTGCACGATTTCGTCGCCCACGACATCAGCGGGATCGTGGCGCAGGCCCAGGCGGCCCGCTTCGTCGCGGCCAGCCAGCCGGAGGCGGCCGGTCCGGCCCTGGAGCGTATCGAGGCCGCGGGTCTGGCGGCGCTGGCCACCATGGATCAGGTGGTCGGCATGCTGCACGGACCTGATGCCGGCACCGTTCGGCCGCTGCCCACACTGGACGACCTGCCGGGCCTGGTGGATCGGTTCCGCGCGGCGGGTCACCTCGACGCGCGCCTCGTCCAGGATCTCGCATCGGGCGAGGTGTCCCGCGACAGCGCCGCCGTGGCGTACCGGATCGTGGTCGAGGCCCTGACCAACGTCCGGCGGCACGCGTCGACGTCGACCCGGGTCGACGTGTCGGTCACCGGCGATGCCGCCGGCATCACGGTGCGGGTCCACAACGACACGGCGCTGCCGCCACCCCGCCAGCGCCGCGACCGGCACGGCGGGAGGGGCCTTGCCGGCCTCCGGGAGCAGGTCGCCGCAGGTGGCGGCGCGCTGTCGGCCGGCCCATGCGAGCGCGGCTGGGAAGTCGTCGCCGTCATCCCGTCAGTCCCGTCATGAACAGCACCCGCGTCCTGCTCGCCGACGACCAGCCGGACGTGCGGAGCGGCTTCCGCCTCGTTCTGGACTCCCAGCCCGACATCACGGTCATCGGCGAGGCCGCCGACGGGACTGCGGCCCTGGCCCTGGCGAACAGGCTGCGGCCGGACGTCGTACTCACCGACATCCGGATGCCCGGCATCGACGGCCTGGAACTGACCCGGCTGCTCACCGCCGCGGGCATGCGGGTGGTCGTGGTCACCACCTTCGACCTGGACGAGTACGTGGATGCCGCCCTGCGCAACGGCGCCTGCGGATTCCTGCTCAAACGATCAGGGCCAACGCTTCTGGTCGAGGGAGTCCGTGCGGCGATGGCTGGTGACGCCCTGATCAGCCCCCAGGTCACCATCCGGCTGCTGCGAGCGGCCACCAAGGCCGACCAACCCCCGGTGCCCAACCCCCTGACACACCGCGAGATCGACATCGTACGGCTTGTCGCTCAGGGTCTGACCAACGCGCAGATCGGGGCCGAACTGTTCATCTCCGCCGGCACCGCCAAGACCCACATCGCGAACATCCAGGCGAAACTGGGGCTCCACAATCGGGTGGGCATCGCGGCCTGGGCATGGCGAGCTGGTCTGGCCGATCCGCACGCCGGATAGGTCGAGAGCCGATACGCGTCACCGCCTGGCAGGCGCCGAAGAGGGCACCAGCACAACCGAGGGCAACAGCAACCAGTCCTACGGGCAGGGTTACGCCAGGCGCATCTGTTCCTGCGCCTCGAAGAGCTCGTCGCCGTAGCGGGTGATCCATTCGGCGAGTGCGCGCATCGGGCCGTCGGCGAAGGTCCGACCGAGAGGTGTCAACGCGTAGTCGACCCTGGGAGGCGACTCGGCGTATGACGTCCGCTCGATCAGGCCGTTGGTGACGAGCCGGTGGAGTGCCTCGGTGAGCGCCTTGTCGCTGATGCCGCCGATCATCGTCCGGAGAGCGCGGCGACGTTGCGGGCCGGCGGCGAGAGCGGCCAGAATCACCGGATCCCAGACATGCGTGAACAGGTCAGTTCCCATTCGCAACCGGCAGTCCGCCACGAAATCCACACAGTCGCCGTCCGTCTGAGGAGACATTCGGTCATCGTGTCACGGCCGATACGCACCTGGTGGTGCGCAACGACCCGATCGGTTCGCATTGGATTTCCTAGAGTCTGACGTCATGCGTATCGGAATTCTCGGCACCGGAACCCTCGCCACGGCGCTGGCCACCGGCTGGACCCGGGCCGGACATGACATCAGCATCGGCGGCCGCTCGCCGGAGCGCGCGGAGATCGCGGCGAAGGCATCCGGAGGTCGTGCTAGGCGGCTACCCGACGTGGTCGCGGACGCCGACGCCGTCCTGCTCTCGGTGCAATGGGAGGGCATCGCCGACATCCTCCCGGCGGCCGGCGCACCCGCCGGGTCGCTCGCCGGTAAGCCGCTCATTGATCCGACCAACGCGGTCGAGCATGGCATCGGTGTGCTGCGGACGCGATCCGGACGCGCGATTGCGCAGCACGTCGCCGAACTCGCCCCCGGCGCTCACGTGGTCAAGGCGTTCCATCTGTTCCCATCGACGCGGTGGACGGCACCCGCGTCGACACCGGCAACTGTCGCGATGTGCGGGGACGACCCCGGAGCGCTGGAGATCGTCGGCTCGCTCGTACGCGACGTCGGAGGCGTTCCTGCCGTACTTGGCGGGCTGGACCGGGCACGCCAGCTGGAGGAGGTCGCCGGGTTCGTCATCGGGCTTGCGTTCGCCGGTGTCGATCCGCAGTCGGCGATCCCGGCGGTTCCGTCATCGAGAGCAGACGAAACTCCTCAACAGCCATGAGTCCGGACTTCCGCTTATCGGCCAGCTGCGGACAGGGGTCATGGCCTCTCGGGCCACCACCGCCATGAGCTGGCCGGCGTAGGCTCATCGTTCTGCGTCGTAGGCGTGCCGTGCACGCTCCACCTCGCCGAGGTGGGTGTCGGCCCAGGTGGACAGGTGCGCGAAGAGCGGACCGAGGCTGGCACCCAGCTCGGTGATCTCGTATTCGACCCGGGGTGGCACCTCGGCGTGGTAGGTGCGCGTCACCAGCCCGTCGCGTTCGAGTTGGCGGAGCCGTTGCGTGAGCACCTTCGGGGTGATGCTGGTCAGCCGGCGCTCCAGCTCCACGAATCGCTGCCGACCGTACTCGTGCAGAGCCCACAAAATCGGTGTGGTCCATCGGCTGAACACGATGTCGACGACCGGCGCGACCGGGCAGGCCAGCTCGGGGTTCGCTGACCGTTGCATGTGGCCTCCCTCATAGATCCAATACTATCCTCTAGGTACCTGCTATATCGACGCTACTAACGTCTCCTCCAGCCGCGCGAACGACGCGGTCGATCTGGAGGTTGAGACATGTTCGTCGTGACAGGCGCCACCGGGAACGTCGGTCGGAAGCTGTTGTCGATCCTCGCGGCGTCGGGTGCCGCGGCGACGGCGGTGTCCCGTGCACGACGCCCGGTCGTCGTACCGGACGGGGTGCGCCACCATCGCGCGGACCTGGAGCGGCCGGACAGCCTGGGGCCGGCGCTCGCTGGCGCCGAAGCGCTGTTCCTGCTCGTGGAGGGCGCCGGGGCGCATCTCAACATGCCCGAGATCCTGCGGGTCACCACGGCCGCCGGTGTGAAGCGCATCGTGCTGCAATCCTCGCAGGCGGTCGGTACCAGGCCGGGGGCGGCGTCGCACGCACCCCTGCACGCCATCGAAGACCTTGTACGTCGGTCCGGCCTCGGCTGGACGATCCTGCGCCCTGGCGGTTTCGCCTCCAACGCCCTCGCCTGGGCCGGACCGGTTCGCAACCAACGGACGGTGGCCGCACCGTTCGGCGAGGTCGGTCTGCCGGTGATCGACCCCGACGACATCGCCGAGGTGGCGGCTGTCGCCCTTCGCGACGCCACCCACGCCGGCCGCACGTATGAGCTGACCGGTCCGGCGCTGAGCACACCACGTGAACGGGTCGCCGATCTCGCTACCGCGCTCGGCGAACCGATCAACTTTCTCGAGCAGACGCCGGACGAGGCCCGCGAACAGATGCTGCGTTTCATGCCACCACCGGTGGTCGAGGGGACGCTGGCGATCGTGGGCACGCCGACCGCACGGGAGCAGCGGATCAGCCCAGACGTGTCGGAGGTGCTGGGCCGATCGCCACGCCCCTTCGCCGCGTGGGCCGCGCGCAACATCGACTCCTTTCGCTGACGTGCCACGCCCTTGAACCGTCCTTTCCCTCGGACCGATGACCGGCCAGCCGTGATCGGCTGTCCGGTCATCGTCAGAGTCATGAGCGTGCACGTGATCGAGGGGGAACGACGCAGAGCACCCCTGTCATCCAGAGCGTGCGGATCATTCCGGTCACGCGTGGTGTCTCGAGGAGGACCATGTCGATACGTCTTGAGGCTTGGCAGACGGCTGGTGTGTCGGGCGTTGTGGCACGGCCCGGTACCGCCCGCTGAGCAGAATCCAGCCGGCCACCGCTGCCATGGGGGCGGTCATCAGCATCGTGGCCGCAATAGCATCGAATGTTTCACCCAGCAGGGTGCCGGTCAGCAGCGACAGGGTCATGTTGTTTCCGGCGTGCGCAACGCTTGTGGTCCAGATGCTGCCGCTGCGCAGCCGCAGCCAGGCAAGGATGATCTCTTGGCACAGGAATGACACCGTCCAGACCAGCAGGCCCAGGGTCACGTTGCTGAACTCGATGTAGCCGAGGAAGGGCAGCGGATAGTGCCAGATCGCCCAGATCAGGCCGGTGGCCAGGGTGGCGGCCAGCGGTCGTCCGGGAAAGATCCGCAGCCGCAGGTAGCTGGTCCAGCCGAACTCCTCGCCCCAGTAGAGCGGGGCCAGTAGCGGTACGAGGAGCATCAGGACAGTCAGGAAGGCCCACCACGGCAGGCCAGGTACCAGATCGTTCACCGGTGCCAGGGTCGGCCGCCACAGCCCCAGGGCCGCTGCGATGCCGACGGCGGCGGCGGCGAATGCCAGCGGTCCGAGCCAGGCCGCAAGGTAGTGGGGCCAAGCCGCGCGCAGTCGCAGCGCCATCCCGGCGTCGGTGAAACCTTCGCGTGTGACCCAGCGGCGAACAATGAAGGCAGCGGCGGCGGGCGCGATCCAGGCGAGGGAGAGGATCTGCACGAGCGGATTTGCCAGCGAGAAGCCCTGCAGGCAGAGCGTGATCTCGACAGTCCAGGTTGCGCCAAAGGTGATGAGTAGGAACGTTCCCACTCCCTTGAATCTCGACATGTCGCCAGGCAACCATTCCACCGAACGAAAACCACTACCCCCAGTTATCGGAACGGCGTAGGGCTAGGTATACCTCGCCCGTAGCGTTAGCCCCAGAGGAGACTGGGGGCACCGCGGACTACCGTGCTGGCCGCCCCGGCCAGACAGTGCCGTAGGGGCCCTCGGCCGGCGTCGGTTTCTGGCCAGCCTCCTCGGATCGGCGCTGGCGGAGTGTTACCTACCACCTGACGAGGTCGGCTAGCGCTGCGCTGGTGGCTTCGTCGGCCGGGAGGAATGCTTCCAGGCGGAGTTCGGCGATGGTGACGTCGGTGGCGGTGCCGAAGTGGGTGAGTGTGGTGATGAGCCGCAGTTCCCGGCTGTCCGGGTTGCTTGTGCGCAGATGCATTGGCACCGCGAACCCGAGGTGATGTGGCGAGAGTTGCCGTGGCCGCGGAGGTGCCAGGTCGACGAGTTCCTCGGCGAGGCGCTGGAGCCGGTCGCTCGGGTTGCGGACGCTTTCAGCTCGGACGCTGTCGATGATGTGCCAGGCCCATTCGTCGAGGTTGACGATGCGGGGTGCGAGACCGCAGGGGTGCAGCAGGACTCGGGGGACGCTCACCGGTGGAGTGAGCAGGTGTGGGTCCACTCCGCGAGTGATCATCTGGAAGCCGGCGTTGGCGGAGATGAGGTCGCCGTGCCGGTCGACGATCACGGCCGGGTACGGCAGGTGGCCCTGCAGGACGCGCTCGAGGGCGGCTCGGACCGGCGCCAGTTGGGGGTCGTCCAGTTCACGCTGTGGGTACGCGGGCGCGAATCCGGCGGCGAGGAGCAGCCCGTTGCGTTCACGGATCGGCACCTCCAGCGATTCGGCCAGCCGTATGATCATCGCCCGGCCAGGCATTGAGCGTCCGCTCTCAATGAAGCTGACGTGCCGTTGCGTGGTGCCGGCCCGCACCGCCAGTTCGAGTTGGCTGACGCGTCGTCGGGTGCGCCATGTGCGTAACGCACCTGCGAGTCCGCCACTCGCGGATTCGGTGATCATTCTTTCTGTGTACCGGGTGCCGGGCCGGTTGGCGATTCCCTCCGGGGAATTGTCGCGGCGCATCCGGTACAGAACAGTCGTGGTCGCAACGATCATCCACGACCGAAGGATCAGCATGGCTGACATCGACCTGAAGAACCTCACTGACCGCTACGTCGCGGTGTGGAACGAACCCGACCCGGAACGCCGACGCGCCGCCGTCCGCGAGCTGTGGTCCACCGACGGGGTCCATGTCCTGCAGGCGCCTCAGGAGATGCGACAGGCCGCCAAGGGCCTGGGGTTCGGTCGCCTCGTCCTGGAGGCGCGTGGGCACGACGAGCTTCAGGTGCGAGTGACACGCGCGTACGAGGAGTTCGTCGCCCCGGGCACCTTCGTGTTCCGTTGCCGTGGGGATGCGGAACGGCTCCACGACATGGTCAAGTTTCGCTGGGAGATGGTGCCTCGCGACGGTGGCGACGTGGGCGGTGTCGGGCTGGAGATCCTTGTGCTCGGCACGGACGGGTGCATCGTCAGCGACTACCAGTTCATCGAGGGATGACCGCGATGAATGTGCTGCCCCCTTCCGTGCGCAGCTACCGTGTGAACAGCGGCGACGGCATTGATGGTCTGAAGCTGCGTACCCACGAACCGCCCACGCCAGGTGTCGGCGAGGTGGCGGTCGCGGTCCACGCCGTCTCGCTCAGCTTCCGCGACCTGCTGGTGCTGCGGGGGCGGTACGTGCTGCCGGTCAAATCGGACGTCATCCCGGTCGGCGACGGTGCCGGACAGGTGATTGCCGTGGGGCCAGGCGTCCAACTGGTGCGACCGGGTGACCGGGTCACCGCCGCGCTGTTCCCGCAATGGTTGGACGGCCCCCTGGAACCGTCATACCTGCCACAACTGGGAGGCTCCCTCGACGGCATGCTCACCGAACTCGCCGTCCTGCCGGAGCAAGCCCTCGTCCCGGTCCCCGAACACCTCTCCTACGCCGAAGCCGCGACGCTGCCGTGCGCCGCCGTCACCGCATGGAACGCGCTGACCGGGGACGGTCCCGGGATCCAGCCCGGACACACGGTATTGACCACCGGATCGGGCGGCGTATCACTGTTCGCTGTGCAACTGGCCAAGCTTCTCGGTGCGAGGGTGATCGCCACAACCGGCCAGGTGGAAAAGGAGCGGCGCCTTCGTGACCTGGGCGCTGACGAGGTCGTCAACTATCGGGCCGTTCCCGACTGGCATACCGTGGTCCGCGACATCACCGGCGGGCGAGGGGTCGACCGGGTCGTCGACACTGCCGGCTCACTGGAGCAGTCACTGAAGTCGCTTGCCGTCAACGGGCACGTCGCGTTCGTCGGGTCCCTCTCCGGTGACTGGCCACCACTCGACCCTCGCCTGCTGTTCGGTGTCGCCGCGACGGTCCGGGCGCTGGCGGTCGGAAATCACGCCCAGTTCACCCAGCTGAACGAGATCATCACCGCGCACCAGCTTCGGCCCGTCACCAGTCGCGCGTTCCCGTTCGAGGAAGCCGGCGCGGCGTTTCGGCACTACGAGTCGGCCAGCCCATTCGGAAAGGTCATCATCGAAGTCCGATAGTCGGTGCGCGTGGCGGCGAAATCCGCCCCGCACGTCTGTCGGCGAATCGGTGAGCTGGATGTCGTACCCGTGCGTCAGGCTTCGGGGCATGGCGACTTTCGTTCTGATCCACGGCGGCGGGGGCAGCGCCTGGGACTGGCATCTCCTTGTCCCCGAGCTGACCAGGCGCGGCCACGACGTGGTGGTCCCGGAGCTGCCGATCGAGGACAGCTCGGCGGGGTTCACCGAGTTCTGCCAGACGGTCGTCGACGCGATCGGCGACCGGCGCGACCTCGTGGTCGTCGGGCACTCGTACGGTGCGTTCACCGCGCCGCTGATTGCCGACAAGCTGCCGGTGCGGCTGATCGTCCTGCTCACACCGATGGTCCCGAAGCCCGGTGAGAGGCCCGGTGACTGGTGGGCCAACACCGGTTACCGCGGCACGGAAGGGCTCAGCGAGGAGCAGCAGTTCTACAACGGCGTGCCCGCCGACATCGTCGCGGCGGCACCCGCACACAGCCGGGGCCAGGTCAGCGCGGAAGGGGACGAGCCGTGGCCCCTGGACACCTGGCCAGAGGTGCCGACGAGGGTGCTCATCGCACGCGAGGACCGGTTCTTCCCGGCGGACTTCCAGCGCCGGGTGGCCGCCGACCGACTAGGCGTCGTCCCGGACGAGATGGACGGCGGCCACGCGGTGGCGCTCAGCCACCCGACGCAACTCGCCGACCGTCTGACCGCGTACCCGCTGCCCTGACGGGCGGGGCCACGGCCGTCCCGGTCGGAACGAGCATCTCAGGGCGACGGAGCTGGTTGCGACCTCCCGGCGGCGTGAGCGGCTGTCAGCGATGATGGGGCGTTCGGGCGGAAGCGGGTGATGATGAGGCAACCAACACTGTTCCTGACCGTCGGGCTCCCCTGCACGGGGAAGACCACAGCCGCTCGGCGGATCGAGGCCGAGCAGAGAGCACTTCGACTCACCAAGGACGAGTGGGTGAAGGCTCTCTACGGGCAGGAGAATCCGCCATCGGCTCAGGACGTGATCGAAGGACTGCTCATCCAGATCGGGCTGCGCGCCCTCGACCTCGGCAACAACGTCGTGATCGACTTCGGCCTCTGGAGTCGGGACGAGCGCTCCGCGCTGCGGCAGGCAGCAGCGGACCTCGGCGCGACGGTGGAGCTGCGCTACTTCGCACTCACCCCAGCCGAGCAGCGCAGACGACTCGATCAGCGCCAGGCCGAAGCGCCACACACGACCTGGCCCATGTCCGACGAGGAACTCGCCGAGTGGGCTGCCAGCATCGAGATCCCGACGCCGGGCGAGCTTGACGGCAGCGAACCCATCGATGACCCACCGGCTGGATTCGCGACCTGGGACGAGTGGCGCACACACCGCTGGCCGCCGTCGGTCTCTTGACGCCCGCTCCTCGCAGCGGCGGCAGATCAGTGGATCTGACCCGGTCCGTCGCCCACACGTACCTCATCTGTCCTGGTCAGCGGTCTTCCAGTGCGTCGGCCTGCCTGCGTAGCTCTGCCGCGAGGTCGTCCCAATCGGGACCGTGCAGGTACAGGCTGGCGGCCGCCTCGCGCATGAGCGCCGGCTGGTTCGGCCGCTGCAGGAGCACAAGCCGGTAAGCCAGATTGCGGACCCAGACCGGCAGAAATCCGTCGGCCAGGTTCGGGCAGAGTTCCCGCAGCATCGCGAGGATGGCTTCCGCGTCCGCGAAGGTCAGTTCTTCGACGAAGTACTGCTCCTGGTGGTCCGGTCCACACTGCGACGCGGACCGGTACTCGTCGCCGTAGAGGCACCGGGCATGCTCGGTCAGGGTGCTGTGCATGACCGCAGAGCCTACGTCTGGGATGGGCCTCAGCCAGGCGGGAAGTTCCACCGTGTGGGTAGACGGCCGTCGCACAGGGCGCAGGTGAAGTCGTCGTCGCGCACGATGTTCCGCTCGCCGCAGGTGGGACATCGGCGGAAGATGACCTTGTCGGTGAAGGTGCCAGGATGAGGTACGCCCAAGCGGTCGAGTGCCCTGGTCACTGCGGGCCAGGAGTCCGGATCGGGGCAGTATCCAGTCGACTGATTGGTCACCTCGACAACGCGCCAGCCGGTCTCCGTGGGAGCGAACCTGATCTCCCCGGCGGCGAGGACATCCTGACCCTCGGCAAGGACGACGTGTTCGCTTCGACGGGGCGCCAGCCTGAGCGTGCCGTCGAGAGCAACGACGAACGTGAAGGGCTCGGTGACCTCCTTGCGATCCCGCTGGGCGAGCCAGCCGTCGAGCGAGGCAGTTGTGTCGACGGCAACGACGTCGACGACCGCGGCCCCGTGGTCATTCAGCTCCGCCGGACCGACGTAGCGGTACCGTCCGATCTGCCCCACCGCCGGACGGTACCCATCAGACGCCGGGCGGCTCCACACGTTTTGATTGCACCGCGTCGTCACTGTGGGAGGGCTGTCGGTGGAGCAGCCGGAGGGAATCAGGGCTGGGCTGCACCGTCAATCGTGGTGCTTTCCTGCGGACGAAGCGCGGTCAGCAGACTGTCGAGTTGACCCCAGGCCCGCGCACTGGAGATGTGGTCGATGTAGTCACGGGACTCGATGATGAGCCCGTCGCGGATGCGCATCACGAAGACACACGGCACCCGGAACGTCTCGCCTGTCTCGTCGACCCGCCCCTGGTAGGCGAACTCGGCGACGATCACCTCCGGGTCGGCGGTTTCATGGATCGTCACGTCGACCGGCTTACGCTTCAGCGTCCGGGCGACCGGAGGTGGCGCGGTGAAGTGCTCGTGCAGCTCACTGCGGCTGAGCAGCGGAGGCGGGTCGAGCGGGTGGAACGGATGCGTGACATGGGTTTCTTCGGCGTACAGGTCAGCCAAGTCTTCGTACGGACCGTCGCAGACACCGTTCACCAGCCGGAGGAAGGTTTCGCGTGGGCTGCTCATGCCGGGCTTCCTTCGAATCGGTGAATGCCACTTGGTGCATGTCGGGGACTACATCCGGGAATGGCTGGCGTCCCAACGACGGCACCCTACCGACTCAGCCCCGATCTGACTGTCCCGAAGTGCTCTCGTCGGCCGTATCGGGTGCGTTGTCATCGGCAATGAGTGTGCGGCGACGATCCGGCAGGCGCCGCCGGGTGGGTAGCACCTTGGCCGGGTGGGGTGGCCATGGACGACGTGTCCTACTCGGGCGACCTGTTGTACTTGTCGAGCGTCGCCTTGGACGTGGAAGCAGACGCGGGCGTGGGACTCGCTCACCCAGGGCGACTACCGGCGGGCGATGGACCTGTCGCGGCAGGCGCAGCGGGTTGCTCCTCGGGGTGGTCCGGCGTACATCCAGGCGACCGCCCAGGAGGCGCGGGTGTGGGCGCGGTTGGCTGACGTGCGGCGGACGCGTGCGGCGCTGGATCGTCTGGAGCGGTTGACGGCGAACCTGCCAGTGCCGGAGCGGGCCGAGCACCACTACCGGTACGACCCGACGAAGGCATTGGCGTACACGGCCACCACGCTGGCATGGGCGGGGGACCCGGCTGCCGAGCAGATGGCCCGGGCTGCCTTGGCGGAACTGGATCCGCGCGGCGATGGCGGTGCGCGGCCACGGCGCTCTGCTTCCGCCCGTCTGGATCTCGCCATGGCACTGTTGGCCGCCGGCCAGCCGGACGAGGCCAGTGTCGTCGCCGCCGACGAGGTCCGGTCGGGGCGGGTGGTGTCCTCGAACTGGTGGCGGGCGCGGGAAGTGCTCCGGCGGTCGAGCAAACCGGGACGGCGGAGGCGGCAGCGTTTCGTGAGGTGTACGAGGCGTACCGCCCGTGACTCGATAGCGGGCGGCACGCGCGATCAGCGGACACCCGCCTGCTTGTTCAGCGCATTGCGGCATATCCGGTTACTCGGCGACGACGATGATCTCGTGGCCCTATGCCTTAATGGAAGGAATAATTAACTCCGTCCCGCACCACCACATCATGGCGACCGTTACCGCGATGAAGGCCACGATATAGGTCTCGTACCACCGGTAAAAGTTTCGGAGTCTTGGCGGGGCCCGGAACTCCGGGTGGAGGACCTCAGACAACAACTGGCATTCTTCCTGGCGGTAGTCGAGCCAGGTCAGAACGCCTACGATCACCACCAGGACGGTGAAAGCGGCGATAACAGTCACCAGCCACATGAGAGCGAGAATGCTCGCTCTGGCAGTCTCCGATGTAATGCCCCAGTCGGTGTAGCGAACGAAGATCGCCAACGCTGCTCCGATGAGTGCGGTGGCGAGCGTCTGATAGATGCCAAGAAAGCGGTGAACATTCTCGTTCGCGGCCTGGATCTGCTGCAGTATGTAGCGGTACCGTTCCAACTGGAACTGAACCTGAACGGCCTCGCTTTCCGGGCTCCGGCCCCAGAACATTGCCGGGGGCAAGCGCTCACCGGACTGCCGCGCCACCGGGCGCGAGCCGGCGCGCCGCGCCGCTGGTAGCCGTGCGAAGCTTGCTAGCCGAGGTGGTCGGTTCATGCGTCAACCGCCAGTGCCAGCTGCGACACAACATCTGGGCGCTTCAACTGCACCATTTCTACCAGCTCGGCACCGCCCCCGACGAGCGGCACAGGACACCGCACATCGCCGTCCTCGTCCAGGTGCATCGGTTCCATCAGATCGAGCAGCTCAGCCAGATCAAGGCGCCAAATCTCCGCGATGGTGCGGACCACAATACCGATCGCTCCGTAATTGCCGCTGTCGTACCACCAGCTACGGGCGTTCCACTTTGGTCCCTGAAGCTCTGTGTCAGCGAAGCGTTCGTCCTTGGGGCGTGGCAGCACCTCTTCCGGGTAGAGCCAGTCGGAGTAGAAGCTAACGACCAAACAGTCCCGAGGGAACTGCAACTCGCCCCCGCTGTAGGAAATGAACCACGGGGTATCATCCAGCCTGTGATGCACGTAGAATCGATCGTCGACCAGGAGTACGCAACTGCGGTCTTCCAGCCACAGTCGCAAGCCTGCTACGTCAAGTGCTCTGTCATTCGACAGCGCACAAGGCAGTTGTGGTGCCACCGCCCCCAACGCCCTTCCCAGGTTCCCTATCATTTGTCGCTGTGCCGAACTCATCGGTGAGCTTCGCCTAACCCTCTCGGCCTGCGACTCCGCCCACTGGGTCAGCTGCTGGGGATTGGCTTCCGGAAACGACCGAAGCCGATCCGCAGTGAGAGGGTTGCCGACGAAGACGCCCATGGTCTCCCGAAGAGTATCGGACCGCAGGCCACCTACGTAAACGTGCGAAAAGCAGGCTATCCAATAACCCGCACCGCTGATATCCTCCCACATTGACGTCATCATGGCCCTGCCGATCACGCGCCCCTGCTCGTCACGGATCTCCTCCGCACGGTCGAGGAAACGCTGGCGGTAGATATCGAGCCCGAGTCGTTGCCCGTAGGTGTCATCGGGTCGGTGATAGATACGCTCGAACAACTCTGAGTTCGAGATCGTCACCCAGTCATTCGAGTGAACCAAGCGAACTGGCACCGGGTCATCCGGGCCTTGCACATCGATATGCACGCGAGCCAGCGCGCACATCGGCAGCACCATCGCATGCAGGTATTCCGTGTGAGTTAGGCGTTGGCTCGCGTTACGAAACAGGCCATTTGTCGACCGCGGATCAAGCCTGAGTCGCACTCGTATTACAGTTCCGGGCTGCCGGAGCCATTCAGCGCGTTCGGCTGCACGCAGCAATGGTCTCACCGATGCGCCGTTGCTGAATTCAAGGACATGCGTGTCGCGTGCGGCTTCTTCCAGCGCCAGGCTGCGGACGATCACCTCGTCAGCGATCATGAAGACCGAGAAGAAGCCGATGCCGAAGCGGCCGGTGGGCTGGAAACGGCTTAATTCCGGGTACTCGATCAATGAGTCGGCGGATCGCCAGCGGGAGAAGCCGAAGTCTGTCAGCGCCGACACCATCGTGTCGGGTTGCATACCGATTCCTTGGTCCGCGACCGTCAGCCACCATGAACCGCCTTCCATTGCAAGCATGATGGTGACGGCACCAGGTGGCGTGCCCTCACGGGCGGAGCGAGCTAGCGTCGCATCAGAAGCATTGGCGACCAGTTCACGCATGGCCACATCCGGCCGATTCCCATACAGTTTCTCACCACCGAGATTGCCGACAACCTTATTGACGTCAGTGACCCTGACGCGTGCATCGATGGGACGCCACCTGTCGGTCTGCAAGTGGTTGGCAAGTCGATCGGGAGAGTCGGCCCCAGCGACCGACCGGGCGCGGAAACGTGGACGCTTCAAGTCGGCGCAAAGTGCGTCGACACGGCGCAACTCGCCGTCGATCATCTGAATCGTCTCGTAGGCCAGCCACCAGGCAGGTGCTTCTGCACCAGCGAAGCGCCGAGTCGACGTGTAAACGAGCCGGTCGTCATCCAACTGCGGACGAGTCAGTCGCTCCTGGAAGACCCAGTGATCCTCAGCGATGCCAGTCGGACGCCGAAACGCGTGCACATAGCTCGGGGCGCGCCGGCTGTCGATGTGCGCGGCGTCAGCTAAACGCAGGACACAGGCGATCTTTAGTGGGTCCACGGTCCAGGCTGGCGGATGGTCGGGCCGGGAACCTTGCACCCGGTCCAGATTCCGTAAGCGATCCACGTCCCACCAGTGACTCTCGGCGATCTCGCCGATCAGGCTGCCATAGTCGAGTCGAAGGCTTAGGTCGGACAAGAGGTAGTTGTCGCTGCCGTCTGACGCTGTGAAGGGCGTCCGCAGCAACTGCTGGGCTCGCTCGGCGTGGCGCCGACGCAATAGCTCGACGAGCGCCTGCTTTTGCGCCACATCGGCGGCAGCCGCCGGATCAGCAGCGGGCTCCAGGTTCTGTAGCCGCTCTGTCGCGATGGTCAGGAGACCAGGATAGGCAGGATCAGCGATTACTTGATCTACGCCGCCTGGATAGGCGCACAGCCCCATCCCGAGATCGTGCATCAGGAAGGCGCCGCCGAGGACGAAAGCTTCGGCGGGATTGATGGGAAAGTCTTCCCCGCAGACGATAGAGGCGGTATCCCACAGGGCGTCAATGTGGGAGATGGAGTGGTCGGTGAACATTGGCATCGAGAGTACGATCTCGTTGGCGAGCGGCGCCACTGCCGACCGAAACTGTTGATACGCCGCGCGCAACCCCGTCCGGTGCGCTGCCCAGTTGTCCTCTGGAACTTCACCGAGCGTTCGCCGCCAAAGCGGCGAATGCTCGTAAGACACCTGATCTGAAGGGTTGATCATAATGGAAGCTCCTTGGCACACCGTGTGGGCTGACGGCAACATCCGATCTTCGACATCTCGTACCAGGGCAAGATGAGTACTTAATTGGGTACTTTGCCGGCTACCGACCGGCCGGGTGTCGCGATGCCTGCTCCGGATTGCGTATTTTGGGCTGGTGGCGGTTATGGCATCCCGCGTCCGGGGTTGCCCGCTGGAACCACCGGATAGTACTGAGCTACGTACCCCAATTCACGACGCGAGTCGGGAACCGGACGCGAGGAGCGGCAGGGGTTGCCATCACATCACATCTCCTGGGTCGCACGGATGCCTCTCGAGTGGCGCGGACGGTCGCAGCGGGCGCATCGCATTCCACCCGTGGCCCTGGACGCCTCTGGCCGCTTGAGTATCGACGCCCAGCGCACTCACTGCGAGACCAGGCGCCTGCCTGGCTGCGACAGCAGCGGTATGCCCGTGACATGGTCCAGTCAATCTCCGAGCGGCGTCGGCGGGCGATGTCCAAGGAACTTGCCGAACTGGCCGCTCTGGTTGGCGCGTAGTCGCCCGGGGCGTACGACTTCCTCCGGATTCCGTCTGACCTGGTCTTTCGTGTACCTGGCCGCCCTTCCCTCACCAAGTGAGCAGGTGGCTACAGGGCGTGATCGAGCGGCGGATGTTGCCATCGGTCCTGCTGCGATCCGCGCCCCTCAGTCTTGCGGCAACGGTAGTTCACTCCAGAGCACCGCAGCCGCGACTCCCAGGGAGGTCGCAGGTGGGCCGTACGCAGCCCGAATTGGCACAGAGCCGGGGCGAGCAGATCGACGCTGACGAACGCGAAGAGGCCAAACGTCGGTTGCTCGCGCAGGCTGAGGCGGAGCGGATACCGGTGGACGAGACGACTCGGGCCGTGCCGGATCGGCGGTGGCGTGATGGGCGGTGAGCCGGTGCCGATCGGTCGTCGGGTGGCGTACCTGCGGGTGCGGCGGAGGTTGTCGCAACAGTCGTTCGCGGATCGGTTGGGGAAGTCGAAGAGCTGGGTGGACAAGGTCGAGCGTGGGGTTCGGTCCCTGGATCCGCCACCGGCCACCCGCACGAGAGGTGGTCGCCCAGGTCGCCCGGGACCCGGACGCCCCAGCCACGATCACCCACTCGCCATCGGCCTCGGGGTGCTGTGAGCGTGGTCGTGAACGTCCGGCCGCACGGCTTACGCTGTCGCCGCCGGGCGGGTGCCGGGAGCGAAGCGGAACTGCACTGCCTCCATCAGTGAGCGCCGGCGGGTGTTGTGGAAGGCAGCGACCCGCCAGCCCGCTGGTTGGCGTACCAGGGTGTAGGTCTGGATTTTGGCGAGGGCGGGCCGGCGGCGGCCCTTGTAGGTGTCGCCCCGGCCGACCACGACCGCGATGTCGGGGCCGAGGAATGTGGTGCTGAGAGTTTCCGAGGCCATCCGGGTGCCCTTGGTGAAGGCACGGAACAGGGCACGGTGGCCCTCGGTGATGTCGGCCCGGCCGCGGTAGAGGGTGCCGACGAATGTCACGTACGACGCGTCCTCGGTGAAGGAGCGCCCGAACGCGTCGGCGTCGGCGGCGTCCCAGGCGCGCGCGATCGCGTCCATGACCTCGGCGATCGCCGCCAGGTCGGTGCCGCGGTCGGAGTGGCTCATCGGTTTTCCTTCCGGGTTGTCGCCGCCGATGCCTATATTGGCTTCGTGCAGACAGAGGTTGCGCGCATGCAATCTCTGCACGCATGCAGAGATTAGCGCAGAAGGAGCCGTCCCGCCATGACCGACGCCACGCCACCGCCCGGTCTTCCCGAGGGCGCCCATGAGTCGTTCCGGCGCTACCTCGACGCGGTCACCGCGCACACGCAGGCCGCTGCGGACGCGGCAGGGCTGCACAGCACCGACTGGGCGGCACTCAGCGTCCTGAATCTTGCCGGCCGGCTGGCCTCCGGCGAGCTGGCCGAGCGCACCGGGTTGACCACCGGCGCGACCACCCGGCTGATCGACAGGCTGGAACGGGCAGGGCACGTACGGCGAACCGCCGACCCGGCCGACCGGCGACGGGTGCTTGTGGAACCCGTGCCCACGCTCGACGTGGACACCATCGTCGGCCCGGCCCGGCAGCGGCTGGGCGAGCTGTTCCAGCAGTACCGGCCAGAGGAGTTGGCGGTGCTGTTCGACTATTTCGACCGCGCTGCTGATGCGCTACTCACCGCCACGCGCGAGGTGCGCGCACGGGCGGCCGACCGCGGCGGCCCTCCGTCCTGACCACGCCGGTGGCGAGGATCCGGCACCAGTGCCAGGCAGGGGAGAGCGGGCGGATGTCGCCGGTCAGGGGGCCGGTACGACGGACGCGCGCAGTGCCGCGGCCAGCCACTCGTACGGGAATCGCTCCGGCGGTACGTCGTTCACGGCGGTGACCAGCTCCACGTAGGTGTCGAATGGTCCCTCCGGCGGCATGCGGTCCCACTCCGCGCCCTTGCGCATCTGGTCCGCGGCCTGGATCCGAAACTCGGGTGTGTCCGGTATCCCGGGGCTGTCCGGTGTCGCGAAGATGCCGGTCAGCCACCCCATCCACGCCTCGGCGATCTCCCGCCCCCTGGGTGAGTCCGGCGGCACCTGCTCGCGCGCCGCGTCCAGCACCGGCTGGCCGATCGCCGCGCCCGCTTCCAGGGCGTCCAACATCGGCGACGAGGTCATCAGCGGCCCGGCGCCGGTGGTGCACGCCTCGTGCAGCTCACGGCGCACGGCCTGCCGGACCTCGGTGTCCCGGACCAGCTCGGCCAGCTCGATCCACGCCTCCAACTGGGCCGCGGTGGGATGGTCGGGCAGCTGCGGTCGGGCCGCCCGCCACCAGTCGACCATCCGCTCCGGCGGCTCCCAGCCGGTGGTGACCTCGGCCCAGAACTCGTCGATCAGTCGATCGCGTTCCTCGTCCGGCATGCCGACCAGCTTGTGCATCAGCGTGACCTGCTCGGCAGTGGAGTCCTGCCGCAGGATGGCCGACAGCACCGCCCGCCGGCTGCGCAGGCGTGCCTCCTGCCGGGCCAGCAGGGACAGGTGGGTGGCGGCCAGTTCGCGCAGTGTCGCCTCGCCGGCCAGCACCCGCCGGATCTCGTCCAGGCCGGCGTCGAGTTCCCGAAGCGTCCGAACCAGTTCCAGCCGGGCGATGGCCGCCACGTCGTACAGGCGGTGGCCGGCCGGGGTGCTGGCGGCCGGCGTGACGACACCGGCGTCCGCGTAGTACCGGACGGCGCTGACGCTCAGGCCGGTCCGCCGGGCGACATCCCCGATGGGGTACAGCTCGTCTCTGTCCACGACGCCCACTATGCGATCTCAAGCGGCTTGAGATGCAAGCCCCTGGTCCAGCGGGCCGCGCCGAGGACCAGCCAGTGCTGATCAGCCGATGGAGCGGTCCAGGAAGTCGTGGATCATCGGCGCGGCGACGTCGAGCCTGTCCTCCAGCAGGAAGTGGCCGGTGTCGAGCAGGTGGAACTCGGCCGACGGCAGGTCCTTGCGATAGGGGTGGGCGCCAGCGGCCGGGAAGACCGGGTCGTTCTGGCCCCAGATGATCAGCGTCGGCGGCTGGTGGTCGCGGAAGAAGGCGTGGAACTCCGGGTACAACGTGACGTTGCTGCCGTAGTCGTAGAACAGATCAAGCTGGATGTCCGCGTTGCCGGGGCGGGCGAGCTGCGCGTCGTCGTGGGCCCACCGGTCGGGGTCGAGCCGGCTGGGGTCCTTCACCCCTGCCGTGTACTGCTGCTTGACCGTGTCGGGGTTGAGGATGAACGCGATGGCCTGGCGGCGCTCGTCGGTCTTCTCTGCCCAGTAGGCCTTGATCGGATCCCAGAATGCGCTCAGGCCCTCTTCGTACGCGTTGCCGTTCTGCACGATGAGCGCGCTGACCCGTTCGGGCCCCTTGAGGGCCAGCCGATAGCCGGTCGGTGCCCCGTAGTCGAAGCAGTAGAGCGCGTACCGATCCACGCCGAGCTGGCCGAGCAGCCCTTCCATCAGGTCGGCGAAGTTGGCGAACGTGTAGTCGAACGACGACCGGTCCGGGCTGGCGCTGTGGCCGAAACCCGGGAAGTCCGGTGCGATCACCCGGTACCGGTCCGCGAGCAGGGGGATCAGGTGGCGGAACTGCGAGGACGCCGTGGGAAATCCGTGCAGCAGCAGAAGGACGGGACCGTCGGCCGGCCCGGCCTCGCGATAGAAGATGTCGATTCCGTTTACGGTCGTCGTGCGAAAGTGCGTGACCGGAAACTCGCCTTCCTGAACGGCGGCGACCGAGGGTTTCTGCGCAATGCCCACCATGATGGAGTCCTTTCGGCACAAGGGAAAGCGGTGCCACCCTGGGGAATCGCTCTGCCGGGTCCCGCTTCGGTCAGCATGGCATGCGACCGGGGCGCGGTATGCCGAAACCGTTTATCGAATGCTGCGTCAAAGCAGATGGGTACGGAGGAAATCAAGCTCCAGCGGAAGCAGTCGCTCGGCGGTGCCGTTCGCGGCCAGGTGGGTGGCCCCGGTCAGCGGCAGCACGGCGTGCGGGCGGCCGGTGCTCAGCAGGGCCGCGGAGAGTCGCAGCGTGTGCGCGGCCACCACGTTGTCGTCGGCCAGGCCGTGCACCAGCAGTAACGGGCGGGTCTGGTTCGGGCCAGTGATCGGCTCGGCGGCCAACTCGACGAGCGAGTGGTGCGCGTAGACGTCCGTGCCGTCCTCCGGTAACCCCAGATAACGCTCGGTGTACGCGGTGTCGTACAGCGCCCAGTCGGTCACCGGCGCACCCGCGATCCCGCACCGGAACAGCTCCGGGTGGCGCAGCACCGCCAACCCGGCCAGCCACCCGCCGAACGACCAACCACGCACCCCCACCCGCCCCATGTCCAGGTCGGGGTGCTTCCCGGCGAGCGCGGTCAGGGCGTCGATCTGGTCGGTGAGGACCACGTCGGCCACCCGCCGGTGGATCGCCTTCTCGAACGACGGGGCCACTCCCGGCGTACCCCGGTTGTCGATGGTGACCACCGCGAACCCGGCATCGGCCCACCACTGCCGCTCCAGCCACGCGGCCCGCGCCGCCACGACCTCCTGGTGCCCCGGCCCGCCGTAGATGTCCAGCAGCACCGGCAGCCGCCGGCCCGTCACGTGGTTGTCCGGGTAGAGCACCGCCGCCGGCAACCGTCGGTCGGTCACCCGTTCCAGCAGCGGCAACGGCGAATACGGCGGGGTGGCGGCCAACGACCGCAACTCGGCGAGCTCCTGGTCGCCGCGCCGGATCGTCCACCGCACCCCGGCGTGGTCCAGTGACGCGACCCCGACGGCCAGCACGTCACCGCCCACGGCAGCGGTGTGCCAACCCGAGTCGGTGGTGATCCGGCGCGCGTCCACCCCACCGCCGATGGTGGTGCGGATCCGGAACAGATGCCGCTCGCTCGGCTCACCATCGCTGGCCTCGACCAGCAGATCGGCCGGGCCGGAACCGGCCGACAGGCGACCCACCACCCGCCGCACGTACAGCGACGGCGGAGTGAGCAGGGTGCCGTCGGCGAACAGGCACCGTGCGTCGTACCCGTCGTGTGCCAACTCCCCGCCGACCAGCACCCGGCCGTCCGGCAGGTGCGCCGGGGTGCCGGCGATCGGCTCGACCCAGCGCGGATCGGCCAGCTCGGCGTGCACCTGCGTCTCACCCGTACGGGGGTCGACCGCCAGCACCAGCCCGTGCTGCTGCGAACGGCGCAGCACAGTGATCAACGGGCTGCCCTCGACCCAGTTGACCGAGGTCAGGTACGGGTAGGTCTCCCGGTCCCAGTGCACGTCGACCCAGCCGTCATCGAGGTCCAGCAGGTGCAGGCTGACCTCCGCGTTCGGGCCACCAGCCCGGGGGTACGCGACGGCGGTCGGCGGGCTGCCCGGCTGGGCCGGGTCGTGCAGGTGCCAGCGGTCCAGGCGGGACTCGTCGACCCGGGCCGCGAGCACCGAGCGCCCGTCCGGCGCCCACCAGTAGCCACGGAACCGGCCGAACTCCTCCGCCGCGATGTGCTCGGCCAACCCCCAGCTCACCCCGGCGTCCTCGCCGGCCAGCAGGGTGTCGGTGCCGTCCGTCTCGATCACCCGCAGCTCACCCCGGCGCACACCCTCGCCCGCGTCGGTCACGTACGCCAACCGTTGCCCGGTCGGGTCCGGACGTGGGTCCAGCACCGGGCCGACGGCGGCCACCTCCACCACGTCGCCGTGCACCAGATCCGCCCGGAACAACCGCCCGGCCAGCGCGAACACCGCGATCCGACCGGCGGCGTCCAGCGCGTACGAGCCGATGCCGGCGGCGCTGAGCCGCAGCCGCTCGCGCAGCGCGCGTTCGCCAGGTGAGAGCGACCGGACGTCTCCGCCCTCGCCCAGCAGGGTCGCCGGGTCGGCGACCAGGCGTTCCTCGGCGGTGGCCACGTCCAGCAGCCAGAGCGCGTCCGCCGGATCCTCCGGCCCGGCCGAGCGCAGGAAGATCACCCGGGAGCCGTCCTCAGCCACGGAGACAGCGCGCGGCGCGCCGTGGCTGAACCGGCGGGTGCGGGCGGCCAGCTCCGGAAAGTCCACAGACCAGATCGTAGAGCCGTACGCGAGGTGATGTGGCCGACCTGGGCGGACGCGTCAGCGTCGGCGGGCCCTGACTGCCGGTTAGAGTGACCGTCGTGACGACGCTGCCCGACCGCCGCCTGTTGCTGGTCCACGCGCACCCCGACGACGAGTCGATCGGCACCGGCTCGACGATGGCCCACTACGCCGCCAACGGCGCCCACGTCACGCTGGTGACCTGCACCCTCGGCGAGGAGGGCGAGATCCACGTCCCGGCGCTGGCCCAACTCGCCGCCGCCGAGGCCGACCAGCTCGGCGGGTACCGGATCGCCGAGCTGGCCGCCGCCTGCGCCGCGCTCGGCGTCAGCGACCACCGCTTCCTGGGCGGGGCCGGCCGCTACCGCGACTCGGGAATGATGGGGCTCGAAACCAACGACCACCCCCGCGCCTTCTGGCAGGCCGACCTCGACGAGGCCGCCGGGCACCTGGTGGAGATCATGCGGGAGGTACGCCCGCAGGTGCTGATCACGTACGACCCGGACGGCTTCTACGGCCACCCCGACCACATCCAGGCCCACCGGGTGGCGATGCGCGCTGTCGAGTTGGCCGCCGCCGAGGGCTGCGCCCCGCTGAAGGTCTACTGGACCGCCCTGCCGCTCAGCGTCCTGGAAGCCGGCATGGCGCACTTCGCGGAGTCCTCCGACAACCCGTTCGGCGGCATCGCGGACATCGCCGACCTGCCCTTCGGCACTCCGGACGCCCAGATCGCCGCCCGGATCGACGGCACCGACGAGCACACGGCCAAGGAGGCCGCGATGCGGGCGCACGCCACCCAGATCCCGGCCACCTCCTGGCTCTACTCGATCGCCGGTAACTTCGGCGGCGAGTTCATGGGCGTGGAGTTCTTCACCCTCGCGGTCGGCGAGAAGGGCCCGGGCTCCGGGCCGTACGGCTGGGAGGACGACCTCTTCGCCGGGCTCCCCGAGGAGACCGCACCGACCCGGTCTGCGGTCGGGGCTGGTGTGGGCGGGTCTGTGGTTGGGGCTGGTACGGATCGGTCTGCGGCTGGTGCGGTCCGGTCTGCGGCTGGTGCGGGCCGGTCTACGGCCGGGGCTGGTGCGGATCGGTCTTCGGTCGAGGACGCCCCGGACCGGTCTTCGGTCTCGGCGGCGGGTCTTCGGTGACTCTGCCCGCGTCGATGACGGTTCTGGACGACCAGGATGCCCCGCCCCCGGCGGGGCCGCCGCCGCGACTGCTGGACCTGGGCCTGCGGGTGGCCGGTGCGATCGTCGTAGTGGTCGCCGGAGTGCTGAGCGGGGTGCTCGAACTGCTGCTCGCCACGGTCCGCGTCGGTGGGCAGTTGATCGGCGTCTCGGCACTCCTCGCCGTCGGCGCCAACATCGCGCTGAGCTGGTTCGCGTACGCGGCGGTCGGCCGCAGGTGGGCGGTTGCGCTGCCGGCGGTGCCGTGGTTTGCGCTGATGGTGGTAGCCGCCATCCGGACCAACGAGGGTGACCTGCTGCTGGCCGGCGACAACTGGGTCGGCCTCGCCATGATCGTGGCCGGTGCGATGACCTTCGCGGTGATGGGCTTCCGGCAGATTCTCGCCCCGCCCGCCACGCTCGGGCTGATGACGCCACCCAGGTAAGGGTGGTAGATATTCCAGCCAGGGATCTGAGCCCCGCGACGGGGCGTACGGCAGGAGGGCTGGCGATGGACAGACGGTGGCGCGATATCGGTGTGCTCGTGGCAGCACTGTTCGCGGTCAACGTGGTCGCCCGGCTGATCATCCGGCTCGGCTTCGAGGATGACGACACCGTCGCCGACCGGGTGTCGCTGGCGATGTTCGCGGTGATCGGGCTGACCCTGGCCGTGGTCGCCTTCCGCTGGGGTCGTCGCCGGCCACTCGCGGACTGGGCGGCCGACATGGCCCTCGTGGTGCTCGCGGCAATGGTGTTGACCGTGCTGGTCGGGCCCCTCCTGATCGGTCACAACCCGTTCGACGGGGGCGCGCCGACGTTCTTCGCCCAGATCTGGCTGTACCTGCTCGCCGCCAGCGCCGGCGTGCTGATCGGCTACCTGGTGCTCACCGCGCTGGGGCGTGACTACCGCTCCTGGCAGCTCAAGCGGTACGCCGAGGTCAAAGCCGCCAAACCCCGCCGCGTCGTCCGCCGCTGACCCGCCCGAACGCACCACTCGGGTGAGTGGGCCGTGCGTCGTCGGGGCAGTGGGGTTCGTAGTTGGCGTGCCTCCGGGCTTGTGCGGGCGTGCACTGTCGGGCTCGCGGCTTGATCAACTCGGTTTTCATGAAGTCGGGCTGTCCCGGGCGAGCGGATGCCCCGACTTCCTGTTGATCAACTCGGATTTCGTCAAATCGGGGCGTCCTGGGCAGGTAGATGCCGCGATTTCCTGAAAGTCGAGTCGATCACGGTGCCGGGCTTGCCGCGTGTCGGGCTGGCCAGGTGTCGGGCTGGCCACGTGTCGGCGGGCCACGTGCCAGGCTGGCCGCGTGCCGGCTCGCCGCGTGTGGCTGGCCCGCACGTTTGCGGGTTCGCCCTGCGTTCCGGTCGGGGTCAGTGCGGGGCGACTCGGGTCAGGTAGGTGTGGTGCGTGGTGAAGCCCAGCCGCCGGTAGAGCGCGACCGCCGCGGTGTTGTGCTGCTCGACCTGGAGGAACGCGTGCGTCGCACCGGCCGACACGCCCCAGGCGGCCAACTCGTGGATCACCCGACTGGCCAGTCCCTGACGGCGGGCCACCGGCAACACCTCGATCAGGCTGAGGCCCAGCCAACGCCCCTGGCCGGTCACCGTGCCTCGGCCGACCGCCACCAGTGTGCCGTCGTCGTACACGTGGGCGAAGCGAACCTGGCCCACGGCGGTGAGCACGTGCCGGGCGGCGTCCGGCAGGCCGCCCTTGCGGCCGGCCGCGACGGCCAGCCACTCCGCGCTCGGCGCGGCGGCCAGCTCGACGACCGCACTGTTCCACCGATCGGCATCCGCAACGGTGGTGCCGGGCTGGTCGGTGTGCTGACCGGCGGTTGCGGGGGTATGGCGGGCGACCGGCGCGTTGCCGGGCGGTGAGCTGGCCGCTGGCGCCGGTAGGGGGAGCGGGGCGGTCTGGACCAGGACCGGCGGGCGGGCGGCCCAGCCGCGGGTGTCCAACTCGGCGCCGACCGGGGCGGCGAGTGGCAGTGGCGTGTTGATGATGGGTGGTTGGCCCTGTTCGGAGTACCAGCGTTCGACCGCGTCCACGGCGGCGGGCAGCGGCCGGTCAGGGTCGCCGATCGGCAGCGCCGAGTTGGCCCGCCCGGTCCAGCCGTCGGCGGCGCGGAGCAGCCAGTCACCGAGTTGGCCCCGGGTCGGTGCCGGCCAGGCCTCGTCGGCGGCCCGTTCCAGTGCCACGACCGCCGCGGCGGTTGGCCGGCGGGTGGGTGGCACCCGCTTGGCGCGGTGGACCTGTGCCACCGGGACCCGCAGTTGGCCCTGCGCGGTGGAGAGCGTGAGATGAGTCTCGCTCAGCTCGACCAGCTCGCCGAGGGCGTCGGAGAAGAGCGGGCGGCCTTCGCGAATCCCCACAATCCGGCGGACTACGATTCGGTGTCCCACATCCTGCTGTCGGAGCACGATCGACCCCCTCCCCGGCGAGATACTAGGCTCTTACTGTCGCGGGTGATCGCGGCGTGTCTTGCGGAGGAGAAGACCGGTGACCTACATCATCGCCGAGCCGTGCGTGGATGTGCTCGACAAGGCATGCATCGAGGAATGCCCGGTCGACTGCATTTACGAGGGCAATCGGATGCTCTACATCCACCCCGACGAGTGCGTCGACTGTGGTGCCTGTGAGCCGGTCTGCCCGGTGGAGGCGATCTTCTACGAGGACGACGTCCCGGAGCAGTGGAAGGACTACACCGGCGCCAACTACGAGTTCTTCGAGGAGCTGGGCTCGCCCGGCGGCGCCTCGAAGATCGGCAAGGTGGAGAAGGACGCCACCTTCGTCGCCGCGCAGCCGCCGCGCGGCGAGGGCCACTGAACCGGCCCGCGCCGGTCTCGTCGCGACTGCCCGAGTTCACCTGGGACACCCTGGACGCCGCGGCCACGCTGGCCGCGGCGCATCCGGAGGGCCTGATCAACCTCTCCATGGGTACGCCGGTCGACCCGGTGCCCGAGGTGATCCGGCGGGCGTTGGCTGACGCGTCCGATGCTCCCGGTTACCCGCTGACCGCCGGCACGCAGGCGTTGCGGGCCGCGATCGCGGCGTGGGTGTCCCGGGCCTGTGGTGCCGGGGTCGACGGTCTCGGTGTGCTGCCGACCATCGGCTCCAAGGAGATGGTCGCCTGGCTGCCGACCCTGCTCGGCATCGGCTCGGGTGACGTGGTGGTGGTGCCGTCGATCGCGTACCCCACCTACGAGGACGGTGCCCGGTTGGCCGGCGCGACTGTCGTGCGCACCGACTCGCTCACCTCGCTGGGGCCGACCCCGCGGGTCCGCCTGGTGTGGGTCAACTCGCCCGGCAACCCGACGGGTCGGGTGCTGCCCGCGGCGCATCTGCGCAAGGTGGTCGACTGGGCTCGGGAACGCGGGGCGGTGGTCGCCAGCGACGAGTGCTACCTGCCGCTCGGCTGGTCGGCCGATCCGGTTTCGGTGCTGTCGCCGCAGGTCAGCGGTGGCAGCTATGCCGGGCTGCTCGCCCTGCACTCGCTGTCCAAGCGGTCCAACCTCGCCGGCTACCGGGCCGGCTTCGTCGCCGGTGACCCGGCGCTCGTCGCCGAGCTGCTGAAGGTGCGCAAACACGCGGGGATGATCGTGCCCGCGCCGGTGCAGGCGGCCATGGTGGCGGCACTGGAGGACGAGCGACACGCCGAGGAACAGCGGGAGCGTTACCGCGCCCGGCGGGAGGTGCTGGCCGCCGCGTTCACCGGTGCCGGGTTCACCGTCGAGCACTCCGAGGCGGGTCTCTACCTCTGGTTGACCCGAGGTGAGGACTGCTGGCAGACCGTCGACTGGCTGGCTCGGCGCGGCATCCTGGTCGCCGCCGGCGCCTTCTACGGTCCCGGCGGCCAACAGCACGTACGGGCGGCGCTGACCGAGTCCGACGAGCACATCGCCGGGGTCGCGGCCCGCCTCGCCCAGGCCTGATCGCGCTCCGGGCGGTCGAGCCGTCGGCCCGACCGCCCGGACGGTGTCAGTCGGCGATCTGACGGAAGACCCGCAGCAGGGTGTTCCGGCTCTGCTTCTCCAGCAGTTCGCTGCCCATCAGCTCCTGCAGGGCGACCACCCGGCCGTCGTGCAGGGTCACCTCGGCCTTGAGCGGCACCTCCCGCTTGACGTCCACGGCGGCGATCTCCTCGTAGGGCAGGAACGTGTGCCCGGCCACCAACTCCGCCATCGGCACCGAGCCGACGAGCGCGCGTAGCCGCTTCTCGCCCTGGCTGGCCTTGCCGGGGTTGCTGATCAGGACCAGCCCTCGGTCGAGAATGAGCACGTCGTGCTCCGTACCGTCGATCTTGATGTTGGCCAGTGCGCCGATCAGGCCGGCGTCCCGCCCGGAGACCCGGTCCTCCACCACCGTCGCGCCGGCGGGGTCGACGCCCAGCTCGACCAGGCGGGCCAACGCCACGTCCAGGCTCTGCGGGGCGACTGCCAACTTGGCGATTTCGGCGAGGTCCCACGGCTGCCCCTGCGGCCCGACGAGCTGCGCCGGACCGGACCAGGAGAGCTGCCAGTGCGCCTGACCGGAGCGGACGGCCGCGTTGTCGAGCAGCGTCTCCATCGGCCCGGCGAACTGGGCCGCGGCCTCCTCGCGGGTCGCGTCGTCGAAGAACTGCTCGGCGAACTCCCCCAACCGACCGGAGCGGACCAGGTCCAGCACCGTCGTGAGGCCCGGCTGGGAAACGCCGGTGAACCGCCCCGTGGCCCGGTAGATGCCGTCCGCCCGCTGTTGCACGCCGGCCGCGACCGCCGCGGCGATGAACTGCGCCCAGGGCAACACCTGACGGCGGCCGTGGTCGACGACGAGCCCCTGCAACTGCCGTCCGGCGGTGGCGATGTCGGCGAGCAGCAGCGTGGCGGGCCGCTCGTCCGGCGCGACCGCTACGGCCGGCAGGGCCGCCATCGCGCCGACCCGGACGCCGATCGGCGGGTGGGTGTCCCACGGGGAGGGAGCCCGGTCAGGGACGTTCTCCCGCATCTCGGCGATCTCGTCCCGCCGGCCGTGCAGCAGTTGACCGAAGCCGCCGAAGAGGTCGTCCGGCGCCAGCTCGGCGGACCAGCCCGGCTCGACGTACCGACGCATGAAGAAGCCCCAGGCCGCGTCGAGCGCCGGCAGCGTACGCAGCGCGGAGGCCGCGGCGTCGTGCCCGGCCAGCAGCACCGAGGAGCGGTCGGCCTCCAGCTCCTGCCGCCGGGACGCGGCGTTGTCCACCATCAGGTAGAGCTTCGCGTAGCCCTTGAAGACCCAGCCGATCGGGTTACGCGGGCTGATCTGCTCCAGCGTCTCCGCGATCGCCAACCGACCCCGGTAGGCCACCCCGCCGAGGCGGGTGTGCTTGCCGGAGTAGTGGCCCAGCTCGTGCGCGAGGACCGAGCGCAACTGGTCGGTCCGCATCGCCTGGAGCAGGGGCAGCCCGACGTACAGGGTGCGCCGTCCGCCGACCAGGCCGAGCAGTTTGCTCTGCTCGGCGACCGCCGCGTTCACCTCCGGCACCAGCCGGATCTCGTCCGGGGCGCGGGTGCCGACCGCGGTGGCCAGCTCGCGCACGGCGGCCCAGAGGCCCGGCGCCTCGCGCTCGGTGAGGATCAGGCCGGGTGCCGGCTCGTTCTTCGTACGGATCGCGCGCCACAACCCGACGGCCACCGCGCCCAGCGCGATGACCAGGGGCAGCAGCAGCTTCCCGGTGACGATCCCGTTGGTGTGATCGAACAGCCAGACGCCGAGCGCGACGACGGCGGCGAGCTGGAGGAGCGCGACGACGTAGAAGCCGATCAACATGACCACCGAGGCGAGCGCCCGGTATGTCGCGGACATTTCGTTTCCTTCCCGC
The DNA here is from genome assembly GCF_040648675.1 of Micromonospora sp. NPDC049101. Classification (NCBI taxonomy): domain Bacteria; kingdom Bacillati; phylum Actinomycetota; class Actinomycetes; order Micromonosporales; family Micromonosporaceae; genus Micromonospora; species Micromonospora sp. NPDC049101. Next base: position 323,919 of record NZ_JBEZED010000006.1, read on the forward strand.
TGTAGCCCGCGTCGACGTGGCGGGCGGCGGAGCGGACCGTACGACGCTGGTCTGAACCGGACAACCCCCTTCCGGTCGGCCTCGGTCAGATCTACGATCTTGCGGCTCGTGACCGGGTGCGCGCTGGGCGTCGAGGACTGAGCGGCGGGCGGGCCGGCCTCGGACGATATCCTCGGCCGGACCCGGTCGGGGCCGTGTCGGCCCCGCACCCCCAGCAGGAACGTCGAGGTGTGCGGATGGTGGACAGGCCCGGCGCGCGGGTGCGGGCGGCGGTGGTCGGCACCGGTCTGATCGGAGGCTCGGTGCTGCTCCGGATGCACGCCGCGGGCGTCGACGTGACCGGGTGGGACCCGGACGAGGCCACCCGCCGGGAGGCCCGCCGGATCGGCGTACCCGCTCCGGACCGGCTGGTCGAGGCGGTGGCCGACCGGGACGTGGTCTTCCTCTGCGGGCCGTTGCCCACCCTGCCGGCGACCCTCGTCGAGGTGGCGGCGATGACCGGTGAGCGGTGTGTGCTGACCGACGTCGGCAGCACCAAGGAGGAGGTGGCGGCGTTCGCCACCGCACAGGGGCTGACGCACCGGTTCGTGCCCGGCCACCCGATGGCCGGCACCGACCGGGCGGGTCTGACGGCTGCGGGGCCGGACCTGCTCACCGGCGCCGCCTGGGTCCTGTGCCCGACGGCCGGGGCGGCCACGGCCGCGTTCCGCCGGCTGGCCGAGCTGCTGGTGGACCTCTTCGAGGCCCGGGTGGTGCCAATGTCCCCGACGGAGCACGACTCGGCCGCCGCCCTCGCCTCACACGTGCCGCACCTGCTGGCCGGCGCGCTGGCCGGTGCCGTGCAGCGGGCGCCACTGCGCGACGCGATCCTCGCGCTCGCCGCGGGCAGCTTCTCCGACGGCACCCGGGTCGCCGGCACCCCCGCCGAGCGGACCGCGAACATGCTGCTCGGTAACCGGGACCGGGTGCTGCGCGAGCTGACCGAGGTCACCGCGTTCCTGGACGACCTGACCGCCGCGCTGCGTGCCGGCGACGCACCGACGCTCACCGCACGCTACGACGAGGCGCGTACCTCCCGCCTGGCGCTGCGCGACCGCCGGTTCGACGCGTACGACAGGCAGTTCCCCCTCGGCGGTGACCACACCGCCGAGGTGTCCTGGCTGCACGAGTTGGGGGCGGCCGGCGGTCATCTGACCGGTCTGCGAGTCGGCGTCGAGACCGTCTCCTACGCGGCGCGGCGGCCCGCGGCTGACTAGGCTGAGGGGCATGGCGGCGGACAGTCCGGTGGTGCAGGTGCGCGGCGAGGCGTACCGGGAGGTGCCGCCCGAGCTGGCCCGGTTCGCGGTCACCGCGACCGCGCGGGACCGGGATCGGGAAACCACCCTGACCAGGCTGGCCGAGCGTGCCGCCGCCATCCGGGTGCTGCTGGACGGCTCCGGGCCGGCGGTGGCACGGCGGGAGACCGGCGACCTGCGGGTGCGGCCGGAGACCCGTCGCTCGGGCGAGCGGGTCGTCGCCTGGCACGGCAGCGTGACCACCACGGTCACCGTCACCGACTTCACCGCCCTCGGCGAGCTGATGCTCCGGTTGGCCGACCAGGATCAGGTCGAGGTGGCCGGGCCCTGGTGGGAGCTTCGCCCGGACAGCCCCGCCCACCGCGAGGCCCGGCACGCCGCGATCCGGGACGCGCTGGTGCGGGCCCGGGAGTACGCCGAGGCGCTCGGTGCCCAGGTCACCTCGTTGCTCGAGCTGGCCGACGCCGGGCCGGCCGACCGGCCGATGTTCGCCCGCGCGGCGTTCGCCGGGAGCGGCGCGGGCGGTGGCCCACCAGAGCTGGAGTTGGACCCGCAGCCGCAGACCGTCCAGGCGGCCGTGCAGGCGCGGTTCACGATCAGCACGCCGGTCCTCGACTGATGCCACCGGCTCTGGTGCTGTCCGTCGACGCGTTGGTGCATCGCGCGCTGGCGTTGGCCGAGGCGGGCCCGCGACAGTTGCTGGGCATCGCCGGCGCGCCGGGGGCCGGGAAGTCCACGCTGGCTGAGCAGGTCGTGGCGGCCGTGGGGTCGACCGCCAGGCTGGTGCCGATGGACGGCTTCCACCTGGCGCAGACGCAGCTGGTCCGGTTGGGTCGCGCGGAGCGCAAGGGCGCGGTGGACACCTTCGACGCCAACGGGTTCGTCTCGTTGCTGCGCCGGTTGCGTCGGTTGGAGCCCACCTCGGTGTACGCGCCGGAGTTCCGCCGGGAGTTGGAGGAGCCGGTGGCCGGGGCGATCGAGGTGCCGCCGTCGGTCCGGTTGGTGGTGACCGAGGGCAACTATTTGCTCCTGCCGGACTTCCCGTGGCAGGAGGTGCGCACGCTGCTGCACGAGGCGTGGTTCCTCGATCTGGACGCCGACCTGCGCCAGCGTCGGTTGACCGCCCGACACGAGGCGTTCGGGCGGTCGCCGGAGCAGGCACGCGAGTGGGCGCTGGGCAGTGACGAGGCCAACGCGGCCCTGATCACCCCCACCGCCGACCGGGCCGACCTGGTGGTCCGCCTGCCTGAGCCGCCGGCCGCCTGCCCGCCGCCCGTCTGACCCGCCGGCCGCCTGGACGGGCGGCCGGCGTTGGCGCGGTCAGCCCAGTTCGCGGACCGGCCGGGCGGGGTTGCCGACCGCGACCACGTTGGCGGGCAGGTCCCGGGTCACCACCGCGCCCGCGCCGACGACGGTGTTGGCGCCGATCGACACCCCGGCCAGCACGATGGCGCCGCCGCCGAGCCAGACGTTGTCGTCGAGGGTGATCGGTTTGGCGGCCTCCCACTTGTCGCGGCGCGGCCCGGGCTCCACCGGGTGAGTCGGCGTGAGTAGTTGCACGTTCGGTCCGATCTGGACGTCCGCGCCGATGGTGATCGGCGCGACGTCGAGGAAGACCGCGTGGTAGTTGACGAAGCTGCGCGGGCCGATCCGGATCTGCCAGCCGTAGTCGCAGTAGAACGGCGGGCGGATCCAGGTGTCGTCGCCCAGGTCGCCGAGCAACTCACGCAGTGCCCCCAGCCGCGCCCGCGGATCCGCAGCGGAGCTGGTGTTGAAGCGCTCCATCAGCCGGGCGGCCCGGTCCAGGTCGGCGATGATCTCGGGGTCGTCGGCGAGGTAGGGCTCACCGGCGAGCATCCGGTCCTTCATGGAGGTCACCCGGTCGATGATGCCCGTCGACCCTGCCGTGGGTTGGCAGGTCCGTCATATTTTCGACCCTTTTTTTGTATACCGGGTATGCAATACTGGCGGCGGTCTATGCACGTCTCATGGATATAAACGTCCACGAAGGAGGAACCGTTGCATCGACGCAGCAGAATTTCCATCGCCGTCACCGCCGTCGCAGCTCTCGTGCTGGGCACACCGGTGACCGCGATGGCCAGCCCACCCACCACCACGTCCGCCCCCGACGCCGCCCCGCGTACCGCGACCGGCACCGCCACCCCGAAGACGGTCACCCTGCTCACCGGCGACCGGGTCACCGTCTCCGCGTCCGGGTCCGCCGCCGTCCGCCCCGGCCCCGACCGTGCGCATCTGCGCTTCCTCACCAGCCGCGAGCGCGGTCAGCTCACCGTGCTGCCGGAGGACGCCCTGCCGCTGATCCGCGCCGGCCGGGTCGACCGGCGACTGTTCGACGTGACCGGGCTGATCGCCGCCGGCTACGACGACGCCCGCCGCGACAACCTGCCGCTGCTGGTGGCGTACGGCTCGACCGGCACCGCCCGGCGTGCCCCGGCGGCTCTGCCCGGCACGCGGGTGACCCGCGACCTGCCGGCGATTCACGGCGCCGCCCTGGCCACCGACAAGTCCGCCCTCGGCGCGGTCTGGGCGACCGTCGCCACCGGCCCCGCTGGGGCCCGCCTCGACGCGGCGGGGGGCGTCGAGCGGATCTGGCTGGACGGCCGCCGCAAGGTGTCCCTCGACCACAGCGTGCCGCAGATCGGCGCGCCCGCCGCCTGGGCGGCCGGGTTCACCGGCAAGGGAGTGTCAGTCGCGGTGCTGGATACCGGCGTCGACGCGACCCACCCGGACCTGGCCGGCAAGGTGGCCGAGGCGCGCAACTTCACCGAGGCCGCCGACGCTCGGGACACGGTCGGCCACGGCACCCACGTGGCCTCGACCATCGCGGGCACCGGCGCGGCCTCCGGCGGCAAGTACCGGGGTGTGGCGCCCGACGCGACGCTGCTGGACGGCAAGGTCTGCGAAGACCAGGGCTGCCCCGACTCGGCGATCCTCGCCGGCATGCAGTGGGCCGCGGTGGAGAAGAAGGCCGCCGTGATCAACATGAGCCTCGGCGGCTGGGACACCCCGGAGGTCGACCCGCTGGAGGAGGCGGTGCAGACCCTGACGGCGCAGACCGGGACGCTGTTCGTCCTCGCCGCCGGCAACGACGGCGCAGACGGCTCGGTCGGCTCCCCGGCCTCCGCGGACGCCGGGCTCGCCGTGGGCGCGGTGGACCGCAACGACGACCTGGCCGACTTCTCCAGCCGGGGCCCCCGGGTCGGCGACGACGCGCTGAAGCCGGACATCACCGCGCCCGGCGTCGACATCGTCGCCGCACGGTCCGCCAACGGTGTCATCGGCGAGCCGGTGGGGGACCGCTACGTCACGATCTCCGGCACCTCGATGGCCACTCCGCACGTGGCCGGGTCGGCCGCGCTGCTGGCCCAGCAGCACCCGGGATGGCGGGCCGACCGGCTCAAGGCCACCCTGATGGCCGCCGCCAAGCCGCATCCGGACCAGACCGCCTACCAGCAGGGCGCCGGGCGGGTCGACGTCGCACACGCGATCACCCAGCAGATCACCAGCGACCCGGTGAGCGTCTCGTTCGGGCGTACGCTCTGGCCGCACAGTGACGACACCCCGATCACCCGCACGGTGACCTGGCGCAACGACGGTCCGGCCCCCATCACGGTGGACCTGAGCGTCGAGGGCGCCGGCCCCGGCGGTCGCGCGCTGCCGGCCGGCCTGTTCGCCCTGGGTGCCAACCAGCTCACCGTGCCGGCGGGCGGCACCGCCGCCACGACCGTCACCGCGGACACCCGGCTCGGCGACGCCGACGGCTACTGGACCGGACGGATCGTGGCCCGCTCCGGTGCGGCGGTCGCGGTCACCCCGCTGGCCGTGAACCGGGAGGTGGAGAGCTACACGCTCACCGTGGAGCACCTGAACCGCGCCGGTGCCCGCACCCCGGACCACTGGACCCTGCTGGTCGGGATGGACACCTTCGGCACCTGGGACCTCGTCAGCTCGGACGGGGTGGCCACCGTGCGGCTGCCCAAGGGGCACTACGGCCTCAGCGGCCTGGTCTACGAGCCCGGCCCGGAGGACGAGCCGCGCGGGATGTCCCTGTTGACGCAACCCGTACTGACCGTCGAAGGGGACACCCGGATCGTCGTGGACGCCCGCCAGGCCAAGCCGGTACGGACCACCATTCCGGACCGGACGGCGGCCCCGGAGCTGATCGACGTCAGCGGCAACTTCACCGCCGACGACGGCAGCGGGTACACCGTTGGACTCTGGACGGACACGTTCACCGACCTGGCCAGCGGCAACATCGGCAAGTCGGTCTCCGCCGACCGGTTCGTGGCCACCGTCAGCAGCCAGTGGATCAAGCCGGACACGGCCAACAGCCCCTACCTGTACGCGCTGGCCGAAGCGATCCCGGGCCGCATGCCCACCGGGTTGATCCGCGACTACACCCGACGGGACCTGGCCACCGTCGTGCACCGGTTCCGCGGCGGCGACCCGGGCACCGAGGCCGAGCGGCTGGTGTACCCCGTGCTGGAGTACAACGTCGGCGGCGCCGCCCTGGTCCTGCCCACCACAGTGCCCGGCCAGCGGGTCGAGCACTACAACACCAAGAACGTGAAGTGGGAGTCCGAGATCTACTTCGGCACGCGGGACGAGGACGGCTGGTTGAACGCGAACGCCGCGCTCTTCTCCACCCCCACCGCGTACCGGGCCGGGCGGACGGTGACGGAGACCTGGAACCAGGCCCCGTACGGACCGTCCTTCCCGAACCCGAAATGGCCGCACCAGAGCGTCACCCGGGAGGGTGACACCATCCTGGTCGACGTGCCGCTGTTCAGCGACGCGGCCGGGCACCCGGGCGGCTCGTTGAGCGACAGTGAGGCAACCACGCTCTGGCGCAACGGCAAGCTGGTCGGCGAGAACGAGTACGCCGGCTACGGACAGTTCGCCGTGCCGCCGGGCGCGGCGGACTACCGGCTCGTCACGTCGTTGAAGCGAAGCTTCACCGACCTGAGCACCGAGGTCGAATCCAGTTGGACCTTCCGGTCGCGGCACGTCGCCGGTGACACGCCGGCCCGGCTGCCCCTGTCGGTGGTGCGTTTCGCGCCGCCGCTGCGGGTCGACAACAGCGCGCCGGCCGGTCGGGACTTCGTCGTCCCGGTGCGGGTGCAACGGCAGCCCGGCGCGCCGGCCGCCCGGGTGGAGAAGATCAACGTCGACGTCTCCTACGACGGCGGGAAGACCTGGGGCAGGGCGAAGCTGGTCCGGACCTCCGCCAACGGCTGGTCGGCCACGTTGCGGCATCCGGCCGGCACCGGCCACGTGTCGCTGCGGGCCACCGCCCAGGACACCGCGGGTAACACGGTGACCGAAAAGATCATCCAGGCGTACCGGTTGCGCTGAGGCGTACCCCGTCCGGGTCCGCGGCCGAGCGCCGCGGACCCGGCGGGTTCGTCAGTCGTTGGCGTGCAGGGCGGCGTTCAGCTCGATGCCCCGGCCGGTACGCGGCCGGGCCTCCAGCGCCCCGGTCACCGAGTTGCGCCAGAACAGCAGGCCGTCGACGCCGGACAACTCCCGGCCCTTGACCACCCGGCCGTCCGGGAGAGTGATCTTCGACGCGGCGGTGATGTAGCAGCCGGCCTCGACCACACAGTCGTCACCGAGTGAGATCCCGACGCCGGCGTTCGCCCCGACCAGGCTGCGCTCGCCGATGCTGACCCGGTCGGTGCCGCCGCCGGAGAGGGTGCCCATGATGGAAGCGCCGCCGCCGATGTCGGAGCCGTCACCGACCAGCACACCCTGCACGATCCGCCCCTCGACCATCGAGGTGCCGACGGTGCCGGCGTTGAAGTTCACGAAACCCTCGTGCATCACCGTGGTGCCGGCGGCCAGGTGGGCGCCCAGCCGGACCCGGTCCGCGTCGGCGATCCGCACCCCGGAAGGCACCACGTAGTCGGTCATCCGGGGGAACTTGTCCACCCCGTACACCGCCAGGTGGCGGCCGGCCGCACGCTCGATCACCCGCAGCTCGTCCACCCGCTCCGGTGGGCACGGCCCGGCGGACGTCCAGGCCACGTTGGCTAGCTTGCCGAAGATGCCGTCGAGGTTGAGCTGGTTGGGTCGCACCAGGCGGTGCGAGAGCAGGTGCAACCGGAGGTACGCGTCGGGGGCGTCCTTGATCGGGTCGTCGAGCGAGCCGATCACGGTGACCACCTGGACGGTACGCAGACCGGGCAGGGGCCGGTCGCCGAGCGCCGCCGGCGGCAGGTCGAGCACGTCCGACTTGTCCTCACCGGCGACCAGTGGCAGCTCACCCAGGCCCAGCTTGCCGGTCGGGTACCAGGTGTCGAGCACCTGCTCATCTGCCGTGACCGTGGCCAGGCCAATGCCCCAGGCGGAATCTGCGGACGTCACTGTTGCACCTCTCGGTCGTGGCCGGGCCGGCCTCAGCTCACTCCTCGCACGGACAGACCTGAAGGTACCGTGCGAACCATGGAGAACCCGCTGACCCCCGAGGTCCTCGCCGATCCGGTGCAGCTGACCCGCGCTCTGGTCGACATAGAGTCCGTATCCCTGAACGAGAAGGTGATCGCCGACTGCGTCGAGGAGGTGCTGCGGGGCGTACCGCACCTGACCACCCACCGGCACGGCAACACCGTGATGGCGCGTACCGACCTCGGTCGGTCGCAGCGCGTCGTGTTGGCCGGGCACCTCGACACGGTGCCCCTGAACAACAACTTCCCGTCGACCATGCGCGGCGACCTGATGTACGGCTGCGGCACCTCCGACATGAAGTCCGGCACCGCGTACGCGCTGCACCTGGCGGTCACGCTGCCCGAGCCGCGCTACGACGTGACGTACTTCTTCTACGAGGCCGAGGAGATCGAGTCGCGGTACAACGGGCTCAACCTGGTGGGCCAGGCGTACCCGGAGTGGCTGGAGGCGGACTTCGCGGTGCTGCTGGAGCCGACGTACGGCATCGTCGAGGCGGGCTGTCAGGGCACCATGCGGGCCATCGTGACGACGACGGGGGAGCGGGCGCACGCGGCGCGCTCCTGGCACGGCGTGAACGCCATCCACGCGGCCACCGAGGTGCTGCGGCGTCTCCAGACGTACGAGGCGCGCCGGGTCACCATCGAGGGCTGCGACTACCGCGAGGGCATGAACGCGGTACGGATCATCGGCGGGGTCGCCGGCAACGTGATCCCCGATCGCTGCGAGATCGAGGTCAACTATCGGTACGCGCCGGACCGCGACCCGGCAGCCGCGGAGGCGCACCTGCGGGAGGTGTTCGCTGGCTTCGACCTGGCGGTGACCGACGCGATGGCCGGTGCGGCCCCGGGCCTACAGGCGGCTCCGGCGCAGGAGTTCCTGGCGGCGGTGGGCGCGGCGCCGATCGGCAAGCTGGGCTGGACGGACGTGGCCCGGTTCGCGGCCATGGGCATCCCCGCGCTGAACTTCGGCCCGGGCGACCCCAACCTCGCCCACCACAAGGACGAGCACGTCGAGATCAGCAAGATCCGGGACGGCGCGGCAACCCTGCACCGCTGGCTGGCCCCGGCCTGACGCCGGCCGGGTTGCCCCGGTGATCAAGAGGTTTGCGTCAGCCGGGCCCGTTGTCGGCGACGCAAACCTCTTGATCAGCTCCCGAGGGGGTGGAGGCTGCGGGGGAGACGAGGGCGGGGTCCTGCGCTCTGCTGCGGCGGCGTTCAGCCACCACGTCTCGGATCCGTCGCTGCATCTGGCGACGGATCCGGATCATCTCGCTGTTACTGATCACGCTGTCTCCTCCCCCGAAGGCGCGCGCCGGGCATACCCGGTATGTGAATAGTAAGACGTACGGGGAAGCGGAATAGTTGCCCATGATCCCGAACTATTTCTCGGCGTCCCCGCCCCGCACACCTGCGCGGTGCCGCTCCACTACGGTTGCCCCATGAGCCAGAGCAACGGGCGGGAGGCCGGTCGCGGTCCAGGGCAGGAGCGACACCGGGGCGCGGTCACGCTGCGCCGAGGGTCGATCCCGAGCAGCACCGCCGACCAACGCCTGCTGGATTCGCGTGGGCGCGGCGACTGGAAGACCAAGGACGCCTGGCGCGCGCTGCGCATCCTCTCCGAGTTCGTCGAGGGTTTCGACACCCTCGCCGACCTGCCGCCAGCGGTCAGCGTGTTCGGCTCCGCACGCAGCGGCCCGGCCAGCGCCGAGTGCCGGTTGGCCGAGCAACTGGGCGGCTCCCTCGCCCGGGCCGGCTACGCGGTGATCACCGGGGGTGGGCCGGGGGTGATGGAGGCGGCCAACCGCGGCGCCAGTGAGGCAGGTGGGCTCTCCGTCGGGCTCGGCATCGAGCTTCCGTTCGAGCAGGGCCTCAACGAGTGGGTCGACCTGGCCATCGACTTCCGCTACTTCTTCGCCCGCAAGACGATGTTCGTCAAGTACGCGCAGGCGTTCGTCGTGCTGCCCGGTGGGTTCGGCACCATGGACGAGCTGTTCGAGGCGCTCACCCTGGTGCAGACCGGCAAGGTCACCCGGTTCCCGGTGGTGCTGATGGGTGTCGCCTACTGGCAGGGCCTGCTCGACTGGATGCGCGACACGATGGCCGCCGACGGCAAGATCGGGCCGGTCGACCTGGACCTGATCTGTCTCACCGACGACGTCGACGCCGCGGTCCGGTACATCGTCGAGGCGGAGGCCGCACTCTCCGTGGAGCAGGAGGCGGTCCGCGACGAGGCCGTCGCCCGTACCGGTGCGGACCAGCAGGCCGCCGCCGCGCAGGCCGCCGACCAGCCACGGGACAACTGATGGCCGCGATCTGCGTCTTCTGCGCCTCCTCCCGCACGCTGGACCAGCGCTGGCTGGACCTGGCCACCGAGACCGGTGTGGAGCTGGCCCGACGCGGTCACACGCTGGTCAGCGGCGGCGGCTGCGTCGGCATGATGGGCGCGCTGGCGGACGGCGCCCGCTCCGCCGGTGGGCGCACCCTGGGGGTGATCCCACAGTCGCTCGTCGATCTGGAGGTCGCCGACCTGGCCTCGGACGAGCTGCTGGTGACCGACTCGATGGCCAGCCGCAAGACCCTGATGATCGACAAGTCGGACGCGTTCCTCACCCTGCCCGGCGGGCTGGGCACCCTGGACGAGCTGTTCGAGGTCTGGACCACCGCGACCCTTGCCCTGCACACCAAGCCGATGGTGCTGATCGACACCGACGGCTTCTACCGCCCCCTGCTGGACTGGCTGGACGGCCTGGCCGACCAGACCTTCCTCAAGACCGCCGGCCGCAACCTCCTGCAGGTAACCACCACAGTCCCCGAAGCCCTGAACGCCCTAGAGTCCCACCTAACCTGACCTTCCCCCGGCCCCCTGCCCCCTGCCCCCTGCCCCACGCGGCCCGCCGTCCCCGCCCCTCTGCGGTGATCATGGAGTTATAGCCCCGACACGCCGGGTGGTTTCTAGGCTTCAGTGCAACTGATCTTGGTTGTGGTGGAGGTGCTGGTGGCGAGGCCGGGTGTGGTGACGTTCGGGCATC